>CAZRLL010000114.1:0-12391 GCA_964600735.1 uncultured archaeon | reverse complement strand
GTTCAATTACCACTTTATGATCGGTAAAGAATTGAATAGAATCCGGACCCTGACCATGAGTATCGCCAAAAAATGATTCTTTCTGCCCTCCAAATGGAAATGAGGCTGTAGGGGCCGCAACTCCTAGATTAATACCAATATTGCCTGCATTAACCTGATACTTGAATTCCCTAGCGTATCCACCATTGCTTGTGAAAATCGAGGCAGCATTACCATACCTGCTACCATTGATCAACTCGATTGCACTATCAAAATCAGGTACTTGCATCAAACTCAAGACAGGTCCAAATACCTCTTCCTTTGCCAAGGTCATATTTTCGGTAACACTTTCAAAAATTGTCGGTCCGATAAAATTACCCTCTTCATAGCCAGCAACTGTTAATTGTCGACCATCAAGGACTAATTTTGCTCCCTCAGATACGCCCTTTTCAATCATCCCTAGTATTCTCTCCTTTGAAGCTTTGGAAATGACTGTTCCCATCTGGCTTGAATCATTGAGCCCGTAACCAACCACCAAATTCTTGGCTTTTTCCAGTAATTTTTCCTTAAATGGCTCGTAAATGTCCCCAACTGCAACAACAACTGATCCTGCTAAGCATCTCTGACCAGCACAACCATAGGCACTGCCCAGAATATTTGCAACAGCACTATCTAGATCAGCATCTGGCATAATTGCTAAGTAATTCTTCGCACCACCCTGTACCTGAACTCTTTTACCAAATTTAGCAGAAGTTTTATATATAATTCTACCAACAGTACTTGAGCCAACAAAACTAACCCCGACTACATCAGGATGTTCCATAATTGCATTTGCCGATTCCACTCCCCCATTAACTAGAGTGACCACTCCTTCTGGTAATCCGATCTCATCTAGCATTTCAAAACAAATTTTCATACTCAATGGAACCTGTGGTGACGGTTTCATTATATATGTATTTCCACAAGCAATAGCTGTAGGTAGGAACCAAAGTGGAACCATAAATGGAAAGTTAAAAGGCGTAATCGCTGCGAATACTCCAAGTGGCTGTCTTTCAGCAGTCTCATCAATTCCTGAGGAAATATCTTCAACCTTAAACCCAGTCATAAGAGATGGCACACTAAAAGCAAATTCAATACTTTCAATTGCTCTTCGAACCTCCCCTCTGGCTTCATCAATTGTTTTTCCAGCTTCTTTGACAACTATTGCCGATATTTCTTCAAATCTTTCCTCGCAGAGATCTTTAAATCGATACAAGTATCGTGCTCTTGATAATATGGGTGTTCTTCTCCATTCATAAAATGCCTCGTTCGCAGCTTGAACTGCATTATTCACATCTTCTGTGGTGGAATCAGGGCATTCAGCTATTATTTCTTGTGTTGCGGGATTCACTACCGGTGTGTATCTATCTGAAGAAGATTCTACCCATTCTCCATTAATATAATTTTTTATTTTCTCTGTCATTCTTGGTACCTTCAAATCCATCGTTTATAATGAATATTATCTTATTGTAATTAATTTATAATATAAATAATCTTTCTAAAATTTTTACACCGCCGTCCCTTCATTGATTTCATTTAAAATATCCAAAATACTTGGAAGATTTATTAAAAAATAGAGTCATATTAAATGGATATTTCTTAAATCATAGTTCTATTTGTTTAGTTAACCTAATCAGTGTTTTGCTTCATTCCTAATTTTGCTTCAACAAAAGAGATCACTGATTTTGCCATTTCAAAGGCTTCTTTCGTTTCTTCAGGATCATCGTAGTATTCTGAAGGAATGCCACCAGGCAATCCATTTGGATATCTCGTTGGAACATAATAATCATCCAGCCTTTTAGTATGTCGAAGTTCTCCAAAATCGGGATCTAATTCATTTGCTATTTTTAATAAATTAAATATGGAATGAGTAAATATTGGTTCATTGATTTTTGAATAAATAAACGCTTTTATTGCCTTTTCTGCTATTTGTTGGGCTAAAAATAGGACGTGATAATATCGGTTCGCATCCAGTAGAATTTTAGCGTCAATTAGCTCATCCTTTGCGTGCAGTAACCAACGCATTGCTTCATCTTTATTTTTCATAAATAACCTTCCCAGTTGAAATAATATAGCGAAGGAATCTGCTTCTTTTAAAAGTTTGATCAAATTCATTTTGTGTGTATACAAGAAGATCCATATCAATATCATAATCAATTCTTGATCTGAGAATTCGCAACCAATCCTTACCTGTATTTTCATCAGGCATTATACAAAGCAAATCTAGATCACTCCTACTGGTAATATTGTCAAATGACGAAGATCCAAAATGAATAATTTTAATCGAACCATGATCAATTAACACATGTAAAGCCTTTTCAAGTGTTTGTTTAATTAATTCTCTTCGTTGTTTTTGACGGTTCAAGATTTCTTGATAATTGGAATACATTAATCAAACTCGCTATTTACAATTTAAATATTGATTGAGATATTATAACTATTCCCTAGTAAAATCAAATATGAGGGAAATTTGGAAAGTGTTTCTGATATAACAGCTTAACTTCCATAGTTTCCAGAAGAACCACGTTTGATAAACTGCCCAAAGCCCTGTTGACCAACACATTTTCCATCCTCTGCAACCACTTTCCCTCGGAGCATGGTTTTATGAACGTACCCCTTGAGTTTTTTACCCTGATATGGGCTCCAATCACAATTAGTCTCCATGTTTTGATAATCAACTGTAACCTCCTTTTCTGTATCAAAAATTACGATATCAGCATCGGATCCAGGGAGCAAAGCCCCCTTCTTGGGATACATACCAAATATCTTGGCAGGATTGGTACTAGCTATTTCTACCATTCGATGTAAATCTATCTTACCTTCTTTCACTCCGTCGTTGTACAGTAATGGTAACATTAACTCAGATCCAGGCATACCCATAGGAATTTTCTTGTAATCACCCTGCCACAAAGCTTTTTGCTTGGAATTAAATGTACAGGTATCTGTACCAACAACAGACAATGTCCTATCATCTAACGCTTTCCATAGTTTTTTTCCATCTTCAGGCTTTTTTAATTGAGGACAGGTGGCATAGAAATGACCATTCTCGCCTTTAAATAAAGAATCATCGAGAAGTAAGTATTGGGGACAGGTTTCGCCTACTACATTGATCCCTTTTCTCCTTGCTTTTCGGACCATAGCAGTTCCTTCTTTTGTTGACATGTGAACAATATACAGTGAACCCCCAGTATATTCGGCCCAGGTTATTGCCCTCTGAATTGCTTCGTATTCTGTTGCATTGGGTCGTGTCATTGTATGAAGATAAGCTCCATGTTCCTGCATCTCTGCTTCAGAACTATGCGCCTCATGTAATGAATCAATAAGATCAACTGATTCAGCATGTACTTGTAACATACCACCGTGTCTATTTGTCTCCTCAAGTGCATCGATAATCATCGAATCCGTGGACATCCAGCCCTCATTCTTATAAATCATGAACATTTTGAAGGTCGTAATCCCCTCTCTACACATGGGGCCAATTTCTGCCTTGATATCCTCATTCCAACTGGCAATACCACCATGAAGACCGTAATCGACAAAAACATCCCCATCTGCTTCTTCCTTTCTTTTTCTTATGGTTTCAGCCAATGAATCACCAGAACTTTGAATAGCAAAATCCAAAACTGTTGTAATTCCTCCTGCTGCAGCTGCCCGAGTACCTGTTTGCCAAGTATCAGATGAAATCGTACCTCCAAAAGGCAATGAGAGGTGTACATGACCATCTATCATACCTGGCATTACAATTTTGCCCGTAGCATCAATAATTTTGGTATTATCGTTTCCTTTCAAATCTTTACCAATCGTAGCAATTTTACCATCCTTAATTCCAATATCTGCTTTATATTCTTCGTGTGCAGTAATGATAGTTCCGCCCTTAACAATTGAATCCATTATTTATCGACTGATTTTATCGTCTAGGTTTTTAAAATTAATTTCTGAAGACGATCATTATGCTTTATTTTTTGTCCATTAGTAGAAACATCTGAAATGATCATAATCATCAGGCAAGGTGTGGCTACTCAACTATATTTTCCAATCATACTTATCTAGTCTATTCTGCCTTACCATCTTTACTATCATCCATCTTTTCATATTCTTCCAGCAAATCATCAATGGTTTTAGATAAAATATCATCATACTTCTGTAGTAGATTCTCCGCATATGTAGACATCTGATTACCTGAACTAGCTTGATCCTGCAAAAAATCAACAACCTGTGATTTTATTTTTTCATCATGGGCAGATATGACACAAAGTACATTCCATAAGCCAGATGAAAGAGCTGGAGGAATGTCATTTAATATGGATACTAACTTGCTGGCTTCGGAAAACATTTTTTGAGTTCCCATATTTGTTACAATATCAAGGACCATATTTGATGGAATATACGCAAGTGATGGGTTAATTTGAGCTAATACCTGCAACCGTTTGACCAAATAAGACACCACCTCTTCCATTTTTACTGTATCAACCTGATCATAATCAAATTTTGTTTGAGTTAGTGCCAAATTTAAAAAACTGATAGCAAAATTTTCATCAGTGAATTGATCCTGGTTTAACATATCAAATGCAATAGTAAACCATTTTGCAGTATTTGTGAAGGTAAATTTCAACTGAGCAAACGAATTTTGAACTGTCTGTAAAATTCTCATACGTTCTTCTAAATTGAAATTATTGAAATTAGAGATTAATTTTTCTTCTAGTTCACTAAATTTTGAATTGATTGACTCACTTTCCATTAATTGCATGGTGAGATTTACATTCTTGATACCCTCATACATCATCCTAGTAATAATCGGATCGATTTTATCATAATCAGATATTAAATCACCAATACTATATGATAATATTAGATCTAGACCCTTTTCATAGTCATTAATTGAGTAGTCCGATTTCTGTATTAACTCACTTATTATTTTGTCTCGGGACATTATGAATATGCATCTACGTTTATGCAACTATATTAGTGGTATTAACTATGAATAGAAAATATAAAAGAATTGATCTAAGAGCAATGATTTGCATATTTCACAACAGTTTTTCAAAATATACAATGCTTGTACACCAGTTTCAGATCATTCCTTTTTGCATGGTATTTTGAAAATCATTTGTTCACTAAGGATAGACTTTTCTCTTTAATTGCATTTAAAACCCTTTCAGGTGTAAACGGAGCTTCTCGAATCCTTATACCCACAGCATCGTAAATTGCATTGGCAATAGCTGGTAATGGGCCATTGATTCCAATCTCTGCAATACTTTTTGCACCGAAGGGACCTGTAGGTTCGAAGGTTGGGATTAAAATTGTCTCGAGTTCAGGCATATCAGCAGTTGTAAATAATCTATAATCATCAAATGATGGATTAAGCACTTTTCCTCTTTCATTAATAATGAATTCCTCGGTGAGTGCATACCCTATACCGTTCATTACCGCGCCTTCTACCTGTCCTTCAGCTAGCTTGGGATTGATAGCTGTACCACAATCTACCGCGGATACATATTTGATAACTCTTACATGTCCAGTTTCAGTATCGACCTCAACCTCCGCAAAATGAGCTGCAAAAGGAGGGGGGGATTCGTGTGACATATGCGAATCAGTGGCTTGGATTTGGAATTGATCTTCAGTATATAGTGCATGTCTACAGATCTCACCAAATGAAAGTTTTTCACCGTTGGGATGGATAACAGATTTATTTTCAATATCCAACTCCCCGGAAGATGCACCAAGCATTTTAGCAGCCACGTCAATAATCTGTTTTTTCAGTTTCTCTCCAACTTTTTTTACAGCCATACCTGATAGGTAAGTAGTCGACGAAGCATATGCACCGACATCAAATGGTGTCATATCTGTATCAGAGGAATATATTAATACATCGCTCATTGAAATATCCAGAACCTCGGCAAATATCTGCGCCAGAACTGTATCGGATCCAGTACCCAGATCAGTAGCTCCCACGTGGAGGTTGAATGATCCATCATCGTTCATTTTTGCAAAGGCTGATGCCATATCGATTTCTGGTATTGAGGATCCCTGCATAAGTGTAGCCATACCGACACCCGTTTTGACTACTCCTTCACTTGGTTTTCCTCTTTTTTCTTTCCAACCAATTTTTTCCATTCCCACGGTTATACACTCACTCAAACCGCAGCTTTTTATTATTTGCTCTACTCCCTTAACACCTTCACCCAGTACCTTAAAAACAGGTGATCCCTCACCTTCTTGGATATGATTCTTAAGCCGGAATTCAGCAGGATCCATACCAATTGCTTCAGCCATCTCATCAATTAATACCTCGAATCCAAAAGCAGATTGCGTGGCTCCATATCCACGATAGGCTCCAGGTACAGGTAGATTGGTATACACAGTATCACCAATAAATCCTACTGCATTCATGTGGTACAGGGGAAGAGTCTTGGATCCAGCATTACTCATCACAGTTAACCCATGAGAACCATATGCACCAGTATTTGAGAGTACCTTCAATAAAACAGCAGTGATTGATCCATCCTTCATTACACCAGATCTTAACCAGACAACATAGGGATGGCGAGTTCGAGAAGAAATAAATTCTTCTTCTCTAGTAAGTTCAAGTAAACAGGGTTTTCTGGTACGTAGGCACATTAGAGTTACAATCTGTTCAAGCAAAACTTCTTGTTTCGTACCGAAACCACCACCAATTCTTGGCTTAATTACGCGTAATTTTTTTATAGGTATATCCAGTGCTTGAGCAACGATTCTACGAGCGTGGAACGGAACTTGTGTACTAGTTCGAACAATTATCCTATCATTTTCACTTGTATCCTGCTCATCAAAATATGCCAGGCAAACATGTGGTTCCAGAGGACAGTGTTGAGCATATTGAGTCTTAAATTTCCTTTCAAAAACAAAATCAGAACTTTCCAGCTCTTTTTCAATATCCCCAAATATAAAATCCGTATGGGCAACGTGATTTTTTTGCGCATCATAGAATACTGGAATAACTGCTCTTGCATCTGGTTCGTCATGAATTACAGGAGCATTTTCATCCATAGCCTTCTCAGGATCCAATATCGCAGGTAAAATCTCGTACTCCACGTTGATTAAACTAAGAGCCCTCTCCGCAATTTCTTTTGTATCTGCAGCGACTGCTGCAACTCTATCACCAACATACCTCACCTTATTATCAAAAATGTATGTATCATAGGGAGAAGGTTCGGGAAATCCTTGTCCAGCCGTTGTGTGGATAATCCTCGGTACATTGACATAACTCAAAACGTGGTGGACACCTTCCACTGCTTCTGCTCTCGTTGTATCAATGAATTTAATACGTGCATGGGCATGGGGGCTCCACTTTACCTTGATTATTAATGGCTTTAAATCAAGATCTGCCACATACACCGGTTTACCTTGAGCTAAAGCAAGAGAATCGACCTTTCTAACGCTTTTATTAACAACTTTTCCAGTAAAAATATCACTCAAACTAGGCTTCCTCCCTTTTATTCCTAATTATCTTAGCTGCTTTTTGAACAGCTTTAATCTGTTTTACGTAACCCGTACACCTACATATATTACCAGCGAGACCTATTTTAATTTCATCCTCTGTTGGATTTGGCTTATTGTCTAGTAATGCTACAGCAGACAGAATCATACCTGGAATACAAAATCCACACTGTACTCCCGCTTCCTTAACAAATTCATCCTGAATGGGATGCGGATTTTCAGGAGTTCCCAATCCTTCAATTGTGAGTAATTCCTTGTCCTTAACTTGGCCAACAAACATTATACATGACTTCCGGGGGAGTCCATCTATCAATACAACACATGTACCACAACTACCTTCAGAGCATCCTCGTTTTACACCAAAATAACCCTCTCTTCGCAAGACATCCAACAAAATCTCACCAGGTTCAGCTTCAACATCTCTTCTCTTACCATTTATTGTTACTGGAAATTTCATTGCTTAACCCCCTTCATCTCTTGTCTACAATTATTCAGAGTTCTTTTCGTAAATACACGTAATATTTCACCCCGATATTCTTTGGAGCTTTTATAATTGGGAACGATTTTTATATCGGTAACCACAGATTCCACGCATTCTTTAATTAATTCGTCTGTTAACATATTGTCTCGAATCTGATTTTCTATAGGTAATCTTGTGAGGTTTCTGGTTACACTGGACACGATAAGTCTTACTGTAGTGATTTTCTGATTTTCATCCCATTCAAAATAGCTGGCTAAGTTAAGTTGTGATTTCTCATTATTAAGTAGTGTTAATGATTGGAATTCGCTAAAACTATTTGTTGGAGGTTTTGGTACTCCAATTTCTGTAATTAAGTCTCCCCTCTTGCCGATGTTCCTCTCCTGTGCATATTCAAAAAAATCATTAGAGGATAAGACAGCTTCTTCGGGTCTATATATTGTTATGGAAGCACCCAGGGCCCATAACATTGGTGGGAGATCAACCCAAGGGTACATCATCGCTAAATTGCCCCCTACAGTTACCGCATGCAGCAGAGGTAAATCGCCGACACAATCTGCTGCCTTAATTAGTGATTCAGGAAAATTCTCATATGAGTAAATATCGTATAGAGATGTCATCGCACCGATCGTATAGAACTCTCCATCATCCTTTATATAAGAGAGATTTAAATTCTGTAAATCAATTAATGTCTCAAGAGTTGAACTGGATGATAATGAAAGTGCAGTACCTCCAGCAAGTAATCTGGAATTAGGTTCTTTCAACAATTCAATGGTTTCTTCAACAGTATCTGGGTAAAAATGATTCTTCACTTTAGTTAGCAATTAGCCATCTCCTTCAACCTCCACCTACTGGTATAGTGATGAAAAGCACATCATTGTTCTGTATCAAATAATCAAGAGACGCTCTTTGATTGTTCTTATTTTCTGATTTTGACACAAATACCTGTAACATTTTTATTTCGGAATGATTAAAACCAAGATCTTTTAGAAATATCTTCAATTTAGTATCCTCCTGGATCTCTTTTGTAAACTCTCGAGGCAAATCATTAGGCCTTCTGAGAAGAGCCATTAAAGTTACTTTTACTATCATATTCACCACATTGAAGAATTCCAACAAGGTTTACAATATGCCCTTTTGATGTTAACTTTCACCATTCTTTGGAATTAATAACTATCACTTTAATGGTGTAGAATTTGTTTGATTCTTTTACGACCTTGCTACAATTTAGATATGAAATCTTTAGTATTCCCAATTAAAATTAGTTCAGTGAATAATCAATACATCCTAGCACGTTCCCGTTTTCTGTTACCAATGACCATGAAGAATGGAAAATTGGATCGGATTCAAGATGGATACATCCTGGTAAGTGGTAACTTGGATAGTGGGAAAATAATCGAGATTGGAGCCTATACCGAATCAATTGGAAAAAGATTGATTGATAAGTATGGGAAAACATTGAAAATTATTGGTATTTCCATTGAAAGCCCCACTGTTGATGATATAAGGCAGATTAATGGAGTGATATTACCGGGGTTTGTAAAAGGGCACGGACACGATCATGAGGCAATTTTGGCTGGTGTTGAAAAAGATGTACCCCTTACGACCTGGTTAGATAAGGCTGTCAATCTATTTACTGGTTTTTTACATGAGAATCAGGATGACTTGGAGGAAAATTTAGGCAAATCTCCTTATTTTATTGCTTATATCAAGGCTCGTTTGGATGATGTAAGCTTCGGGATTACTACTGCAGTTACCCATCATTGCAATTTCAATAAGTACCACGTGGATGAACTTGTTGAAGCGAATAGCGTTGCTGGAACCAAAATTATCATTGCCGTAGGTTCTCAAGACAGACATTACGATGATCGTATCCTAGACACACCAGAGAAGGCTATTGAGCGTTTGAATAACTATTTAGAAAAGCATAAAGAAGATAAAAGGTCAGTAATTATTCCCGGTCCAGACCAATTATTTTCAAATGGACCCGAGTTATTGAAATCCCAAAAAAAATGGGCTAATGATCGTAACAAATTGATCCATATTCATTCATCTGAAGAACCTGAAACTACTAAGTGGTTTACTGACACATATAAAATGACACCCATACAATATGCAAACTCAATCGGTTTTCTTGATGAGAACACGCTTCTTGCTCATCAAGTTAACAATACAAAGCAGGACTTAGAGATTTTATCAAAAACAAAGGCGATGGTTGTGCACAACCCACTGGCAAATACAATCCTAGGATCAGGTATGCCTCCACTAATAGAGATGAAGAAAGCAAATATCCCTTTTTGTATCTCAACAGATGGTTCAGGATCCGCAGACAACCAAAATATGTTATCTGCAGCCAGACTTGCCTCACAATATCAGAAAGCCCATCATCAGGATGCAACATTGCTTAAGGCGGAGGATATGTTGAAACGAATTACTCTCAAACCTGCAGAGATGCTAGGAATAAATGCAGGGGTTCTGGAACCTGAAAAGGATGCAGATTTTATTATTGTTGATCTATCAGTACCCAATTTAACCCCGACTAGAAAGGAAACAGTGGTTGAAAATCTGATATGGGCATCCGCAGGCAATGAAATAAAACATGTAGTGGCCAACGGTAAGATATTGGTTGAGGATTACAAATTTTTAACAATGGATAAGGATGTGGTGTTAGCAGACATCCAAAAACTCGCTGATCTTTTTGAAGATTATAAACAAACTGCACAACAAGTCTCTGGAACTGGCGTGCATAAGAAATCCTAGTGATAAATCCATGTATTATGCAATTATCCTTGCTGCAGGAACAAGTTCCCGATTTAAATCAAATAAATTGTTATCAATTTTGAATGGTAAAAAATTAATCGAACGAACACTTGAACCATTTATAGAACTAAATAATACTATTAAGAAAATTTGTGTAGTTACTGGGGCTGATTATGATGAAATCAATTCCCTCTTTGATAACTCAGGTGTTGATCTAGTACACAATCCTAAATACATGGGAGGAATGAGCTCTTCGGTAAAAATAGGACTAGAATGTCTGAAAGATAGGATAATCGATTTTGAAGGAATTTTTATTCACCCTGGTGATATTCCTTTCATTTTGAAGGAAGATTTACTAATGATGATAGATCATCTTAATCTTTTTCCAGAAAAAATTGTTATTCCTTCATATGTGGGTAAAAAAGGACATCCTTTACTGGTTCCACCTAAATATATTGATGATATGTTAAAAATCGATGAGAGATCAGAAGGATTGAGAGGTTTTCTAAAGAATAATCACAAGCATATCAAATTTGTAATAGTAGAAAATCAAGGAATACTAAGAGATATTGACTATCCAGAAGATTTAGAAGAAGATTAGCTGTTTTTGATTTGAATCAGCTCTGCAGCCACACTCACTGCGATTTCTTCAGCTGTTTGATTGTTGATAATTAATCCAATAGGTGCTTTTATCTGCTCTATTTCCTTTTCAGCCACCCCATTGTCACGTAAATATTTGAACATTCTTCTCACCTTTGCTTTGCTTCCCATTACACCTAGATATTTAAAATTTTCACCCACAATTCTCTCCAATACCTTGATATCTGTTGCATAACCGAATGTAACAATTATCACATAACTATTATTTCCTTTAGAAACGTAATTTTTAATTTCATCAATTGGGCATAAAATTTTATTGTGTGCATATTTGTTTTGCTCGAATAATTTCATATCTTCTCGATAATCAATAAGGATGACATAAAAATCTAATGTTGCTAATATTCTTGTTATTGCATGCCCTACATGTCCCCCACCTATAATATATACCGTATTAGGCTTACCAAAATTTTCTTGATACATCCATTCCTCATCTGATTTAAAATTAAAATTGCATTTTTCTGGATTTTCTACTTGTTTAATGATCTTAAGCCCACCAGGTGTGAGTGTTATTTGCCCGAAATCCTCGTTTTCATAAGAATTAACTAGAAATTCGATACTATCTAGGTGTTCTTTATCAAGCGGTATGAATACAACATCCTGTTTTCCATTACAGTTTAATCCTGATCTTTCTTCTTCAGAGGCACTTTTATGATGATATTGTGGTAGGAGAATGGGTCGATTTTCAGGTTGCTTTAGGATCTTATTGCACTTTTCGATCAATTTAAGTTCCATAATCCCTCCTCCGATGGTCCCAATATTTTCTTCCCCAGAAACAAGCATCTTAAATCCCTGTTTACCAGGTGAACTTCCACTATGATTTACAACAATCATTAACACGATTTCCAGGTCATGTTTTAGAAAATAAAGTGCCTTTTTCCATAGATAATAATCCTTCAAGTTTTTTGTCTCATTCTTGATGTATTCATGAATGTTTTTCTATATTTAGAATGGGGATTGATTGAATTGAAACCTGAATTGTTATTATTTATAAAATAAATG
>CAZRLL010000113.1:0-12541 GCA_964600735.1 uncultured archaeon | reverse complement strand
TAATTCTGCGTTTTTGGTATCTTGGTAACAAAAATAGCCATAATAATGCTATTAAGATCACAATCACAATGATACCGAAGACTCCTTTTTTGGGAGTAATTACTTCCATTAATCCCATAATACCAAAGATTAAGGTTGTGATTATCCATCCAAATACAACTAATAACCAAAACCATCTATAGGTTCCAGTAAACATTCCTGATTGATTATTTGCATCAGGTCGAAGTCTCCTAATTATGTAACTTTGATCAGCAAGGGTATGATCCACAATAACTTCCAGTTCTGATGGTTTATGAGTATATCTAGTTATACCAAGTACAGTCCGGTAACCAAATTTTGACACTTGTAGACCTAATTTATTGTCTGTCTGGTTAGTTAAATTGCAGGATAAGCGATGATATTGCAATTCAAGTTCGAGAATTTCTCTCAACTTCCGCATTTCTATCATTTTTAACTTGACAGTAGTTGAAGTACTTGTTATACTCAAACAAATTGTCACTAACCAGATATTACTTCAATAATTTGTTTGAAAATTGATCGATTGTTTCGAAGTCATTTCAATATTATTATATGCTGAGGTTCCTTTTCTAAGCAAAATGTAAAATATGGGTGGTTTAAAATCTATATAGGTTTATTATGAAAGCTGTTGTCATTCGTCACATTAAGCGAAAGTGGCTAGAACCAGATGAAGAGATCCTAGATTTGGCGGAGGTAGCAGCCTACAAGGTAGTAGAAATAATCGATTTTTATGCTAATAACCCCCACCCTCAAAACTATCTCCCAGAAATGAAGCTACAAGATCTCTTATTCATGATTCAGGAACAAGACATTCGTAAAGTAATAATTGATACTTCGATAAGCCCCACACAAATGCTTTCCTTAGAAGAACAGACCCAAATTGAGATCATGGATAAACCTATGCTTGTTTTAGAAATATTTGCTAACAAGGCAAATTCTAAAGAGATAAATTTGCAAATACAATTGGCTCAACTTAGATATTCTATTCCCCGTACTGTGTCCAAATTGGGCGAAGCAGTAAGATCCGAAAGGCCTGGTTTTGGTGGAACCGGTCAACAAGTAACAGATACACTTGTATCTGATATTAAACGAAGGATCAGGAATATTGAGTTTAAGCTGGAGGAAATAAAGAAAAATCGGAAAACAGAAATTACAGAAATTCCTATCCTACCAATAATTGGTTATTACTCCACTGGAAAATCCACTCTATTCAATATTCTCACGGAAGATGACCGGGAAACGGGTAGTGAAGCATTTACCACAATGCTATTGAAACGGGGAAGAAGCATGGTGACAGGATATGCAATCGAATTAATTGATACAATTGGTTTGGTCGATTTACCATCTAATGTATTGAATGCATTTGAATTAATGCTTGATTCTATCTTTTCTTTTTCTTCCATGATCATTTGTATTGATTCTTCAACACCCTCAGATCAGTGGAGTGAACAGTTACAGGATATCGAGAAATATTTCCACGAATTTGCAAAAGAAAATAATTTCAAAATTATTATTGCTCTGACAAAAACAGATCTTGTTGAACATACGCAATTATTGAAAGAAAGTATTGCCAAGGAAGATTGGCTTGATAATTATCGAATTTTAGAAACAAGAATGGACCAGCCCGAGAAGGTTAAGAATGAATTTATTGCTATCTTTGAAGATTTATTCAATGATAAAGTGGTTCAATTTAAATTTCAAAATCTCCATCCTTCTCATGCAAGTAAAATACACGAAAATACCAGAGTAATCGATCAAGAGTGGCTAGATGACGGGAAGACAAATATGACAGTAATTGCGCCCCAAGTCATCATCAAAAGATTGATGGGCGATGTAAACCGATGAGAATGGATCGCTATTGGGCAATTGTATGGTCAATGATTGATCAATCAGATGTCACTCTTGAGGTCGTAGATGCCAGATTCCCCTCCATTTGCCGGAGTAACAGATTGGAACAAAGAGTTCAAGAAATGGAATCGTGTAATCTCTTAGTTGCTCTAAATAAATCAGACCTAATTCCTAAAGAAACTCTGAATGAATGGATAAAATGGTTAAAAGAAGAGGATGGTATAAGAGCAGTAGGCGTATCTGCAACTCAAAGACTGGGAACATCAAGGATGCATAAGGAAATTCTTAGATCATCACCTCGAAAAATTGCAAATGTTGCGGTCGTTGGTCTTCCAAATACTGGTAAGAGCAGTCTGATTAATCGTTTGAAAGGGAAAAAATCAGCTCCAACGGCTCCAATTGCAGGACATACGCGGGGGCAACAAATAGTTAAAGTTTCAAATTCTATAAGAATGTTTGATACACCAGGTGTTATCCCGGTAAAAATACCCGAAAAGCACAAATATCTCATGGGCGTTATACCTATAACGAAATTAAAAGATCCAATTGAAGTGTGTGAAATTTTATTGGACCTGTTTGAAGAGATTTCACCAGGTGCAATTTCAAAATATTATGGATTTTCCTATGATGTGGAGACCTTTTTTGAAAAACTTGCCTTAGAGAAGAATAAATTAAGAAAAGGTGGTCTACCTGATGAAAGGGCAGCAGCAATCATTTTTCTAAGGGATCATAACAGAGGAAGGATACCAATTCATGAAAAGATAGGTTCACCATTAAGGTATATCTAATAAAAATTACACTTGATGACATTAAGTTCAAAATAGATGCCAACTCATCAAAAATATAATTAATAATTAAAAATACCTTACAATATTATGAGAAGGGATGAATTTGCTTCGACAGAAAAAAGCGAATTTGATTTTTTAATGAAAAATGCTGAAGTTGGGTATCTTGGCCTTGTTGATAAGAACTGTTATCCCAGAATCGTACCAATAAATTTTACTGCAATTGGCAAAACAATTTACTTTCATGGTGCTTTGGAGGGAGAAAAATTCGATTTGATAAAGAAAAATCCAAAAGTTGCCTTCAGTGTGGATATTCCATATTCCTTCATACCCTCACACTGGATAAACAAGAATTATGCTTGCACGGTTACTCAATTTTTTAAATCCGTACATATTCGGGGAAATGGAGAGATTGTAGATGATGTTACTGAAAAAGCAAAAGCTCTGCAGGCATTGATGGAAAAATACCAGCCTGAAGGAAAATTCAAAACAATTTCGACTGATCATTCTATATACCGAAAAGCCCTTACAGAAGTTGGAGTATTCAAGATAAAATCTGATGATATATCATTAAAAATTAAATTTGGTCAAAAAATTGAACCTGAAAAAAGACAAAAAATAATACTCGGATTAAGAAATCGAAATAGAGATATAGATATTGAAACATTAAAAGAAATGAACGAATTTCAAAAATAATCAATAATAAAGAATTTAGACGATCAATCGGTTAGTCACGTGCTGATTTTTTTAATTCAATCTTATTATTATTCAATCCATATTTCTTCTCATCATATAATGGAAATTTAATAACTTCTGCTGGTTTTAATTTTCCTCTCAAATCAATTTCAAATTGTGAACCCACAGCTTTATGTGAAGTTGGAACCATTGCCATACCAAATGGTTCTTTGGTCAAGGGTGATTGCGTACCAGAAAGTACTTGACCGGCTACTTTCCCACCGATGATAACATTATATCCATGTCTTGGGATTCCTTTAGCTAGCAACTTAAATCCAACAAAGGTTCTAGTTGTTTTTCCTTGCTTATTTATTATAGCTTCCTTTCCAAGGAAATCTCTTTCTTTATTCAGATCCACAAACGGATAAAAATCTAGTCCTGATTCAAGTAAATGAATATTTTCATCAATATCATTCCCATATAACCTATAACCTGCCTCCATTCTCAGAGTATCTCTAGAACCTAATGCACAGGGAACAACTCCTCTCTCGAGCAAGTTTTCCCATAATGAAATTGCTTTTTCATTTATCGATTCTTCATTTGCAAATATTATTATCTCACCTCCAGGTGCCCCTGTATAACCAGTTGTACTAAATAGTATCTTCTCCTTGTTAATTTGTGTCCACTTTACTCTAAATCTCTTATGAGGTAAAATATCACCAGTTATATTTTCAAGTAACTCTTTTGCTTTTGCACCCTGTACTGCGATCATACATGAAACATCACTCTTGTCTTCTAATTGAATATCCTTTCCTTGATTTTTCCATGATTGGGCATGTATAAATACCCAGTTCCAAATTTTCTTCCGATTCCCCGCATTGCATACTATTAAAAACTCATCTTCTGATAGTTGAGATATTATTACATCGTCTTTGAAGCCCCCTTCTTCATTTAACATGAATGTATATCCTGCCCTTCCATCTGATAAATTCATTATATTTCTTGGAACCATGTATCCTAAAAATTGCTTGGCATCCTTTCCTGAACAAAAATACCTACCCATATGGGAGACATCAAACATGCCGACATCATTTCGCACAGCTAGGTGCTCCTCCACAATTGAGGAATTATTGTATCTTATTGGCATTTGAAATCCTCCAAAATCGGTCATATCTGCCTTCAATTTGATATGGGCATCAAATAATGGGGTTTTCTTCATCAATACTCCCTATCATTTTCCCATTCAAAACTGTTACATTAATACTACTTACATGATTGAATTTTTGCTATAATTTCAAAAAACCCAATTGGATATTGCGAACAAAATAAGACATCGCATAAAATTGCCAACTTGTGAGCTCTCGACCTATTCCGTTTGTTGACCCCTCACTTGGAAATGAGGAGATCGCTGCCGTTACAGAAGTTCTTAACTCAAAAAACCTTGTTGAAGGAAATAGAACCAGATCGTTCGAGTCAAAATTTTCTAAATTCACCAATACTAAGCACGCTATTGCTTGTGTAAATGGTACAGCAGCTCTCCACTTGGCAATGGAATCCAGTCCAATCAAACCAGGGGCAGAGGTTATAACCACTCCATTTACATTTATTGCTACAAGCAATTCGATCCTATTTATAGGTGCAGTTCCAAAATTTGTAGATATTGACGTCGAATCATGGAATTTAGATCCAGAAAAAACAGAGGATGCGATAACAGAGAAGACTCAAGCAATTATGCCGGTTCACATTTTCGGATTAGCAGCAGATATGCCTGCATTTCGAGATCTGGCGGAGGATAAAAATCTATATTTGATCGAGGATGCTGCGCAAGCTCATGGGGCGAGAATTAACAATCAATATGTGGGTGGATTTGGTGAAATCGCTACTTTTTCCTTATATGTAACTAAAAATTTAATTTCTGGTGAGGGTGGAATAATTACTACAAATGATGATGAATTAGCGGACAATATAAGATCATTAAAAAATCATGGGCGGACTCCTCGAGGTGGTTATGAGCATATTCAAGTAGGTTACAATTTTCGTATGACAGATTTAGTAGGTGCCATTGCAGACGTGCAAATGGATAAATTGTTAAAAAATCTTGAGGTTAGAGCAAAAACAGCTCACCATTATAGAAAAATTGTAGATGAGATTCCCAATTTAGATTATCAATTCATCCCAAAAGGATTTGAACACGGAAACTATATTTTTGCAATTGATACCAGAAATCACAAAATCAAACCAAAACAAGCCATTAAGGCATTGAGTGAGAAAGGAATCCTTGCGCGACAAATTTACTCAACCCTTAGTTATCAACAACTAGGTTTTCAGAACATACAGGAATGGAGGTGGGCCCAGTATGTCAATTATCCTGATTACCAAGAAATATCCTGCCCCATATCAGAATCCATCGCAATCAACCATTTAGAGATCCCGGTTGTTCCCAGTTTGACAGAAACCGAGATTGATAGCGTTGAACAAGGCCTGATAGAAGTATTTTCGTAAACTCTAAGATGAGATCCTATAGATTTGGTTTGGTTGTAAACCCTATTGCCGGAGTTGGAGCAGCATTGGCCTGGAAAGGAACTGATAATATAAAGGCTGCCTGGAACGCAGTAATCAGCGGAGCAAAACAACCGGTGTGGAGTCTGCTTAAACGAGCCCTGAACAGCATTTCAAGCACAACTAAAATTGAATGGTTCTTAGGTGACGATAATCCTCATTTTCCCAAAGGGAAGGTTTTGTATAAATTACCTGAAAAAAGTACTGCAACACACACCAAGGAAACTATCCGGAAAATTAGTATTGAAGATGTGGATTTAATTATATTCATCGGGGGAGATGGGACTGCTCTTGATATTATATCAGAGGAGAGTCATATTCCCATACTGGGTATTCCCGCGGGAGTAAAAATATTTTCACCATGTTTTCTTCATCGACCCGAAGATTTAGGTATCACTTTAACAAATTGGGATGGATCAACTAGAATTGTGGATTTATTGGATCTTGATGAGGATGCTTATCATCGAAGTCAAACCAGTGCAAAATTGATGGGAAGTGCATTAATTCCTGATGTACAGCAAATACAAGCCGGGAAGATAAGTTGGGGTGGTGATGACGAATCCACTTTCGAACTAATCGCAGAACGGATTATGGGAGAAATCGGATTAGAATCAACAATTGCAGTGGGTCCAGGTAGCACAATGCAGAATATATTTTTACATATGGGGATTAAAAAATCGTTACTAGGTGTAGATATCGTCGAAAATGGTGTTCTTAAGGCGAAAGACTGTCCTTCAAATGAATTAAACGAATATGACATCGAGGAAATCTGGATATCACCAATTGGGATGCAGGGTCATATTTTTGGTCGGGGAAATAGACAGATTACACCAAAAGTGATTAAATCAATTGGAAGAAAAAACATAAAAATATTTTCTACTCACACAAAGATGCAAAATACGCCATTTCTATATGTTGATACAGGGGATCCAGAACTGGATACTGAGCTTAAGGGATATTATAAAGTAATTGTGGGATATTATGAAGAAAAATTAAGAAAAGTCATCTAGATTTGATTATGCAAATTTCTGATAAAAATTATTTCCGAAATTTCTCTGATAATACAGGCTTTTTTGCTAATGTGAATTCATCAAGTCTTCTTCTTGCAGTGTGCATTGGCATTTGTAGTACTTTTTCGGAATCTTGGTAGGCCAAATCAGAAATTTCTTGAAAAGCATTGATAATATTATCAAGATTATGGCTCCCCTCTGCCTCTGTTGGTTCAATCATCAAAGCTTCTTTGATAATCAAAGGGAAATAAATTGTTGGCGCGTGCATTCCATAATCTAGCAGAGCTTTACCAACATCCCCAGCACTGACACCCGTATCTCTCAAAAGGCGTACAGCTGAAGCTACAAATTCATGTTTACAAGGTATATCTTGACCCCGTGGCACTGAAAATCCTCTGATCTTCTCAATCCGCTTCTTTAGATAATTTGCATTTAGAACCGCGGATTCACAGGTAGATCGTAAACCTTCTCCACCGTTTCGATAAATATAGGCTAATCCACGAAGAATAATCCCAAAGTTACCAAAATATGAATGAACCCGACCAATTGAATATGGACGGTCATAATCAAAACTATAATAATCCTTTTCCAAATCAAATTTTGCCATAGGTTTTGGTAGAAATCTTTCTAATTTTTCCACTACTCCTACTGGTCCACAACCCGGTCCACCCCCTCCATGAGGTCCCGCAAAGGTTTTGTGAACATTTATATGCATTAAATCAAATCCCATCTCTGCTGGTTTGAGCAACCCTAAAATTCCATTATAATTTGCCCCATCAAGATACATTAATGCTCCAGCTTCATGCACTAATTTGCTAATTTCTAATATATTATTTTCAAATAATCCTAGAGTATTGGGATTTGTTATCATAAACAAGGACACTGTATCATCCAACACTGCTTTGAGACCTTCAAGATCAACCTGACCTACGAAGTTTGATGGGATTTCCACAACCTTATAACCAGCCATAGCAGCTGAAGCCGGATTAGTTCCATGTGCAGAGTCGGGAATTAATACGTTAACTCTTTCATTTTCTCCATTGGACGCATGATATGCACGGGAAATCAATATTCCGACATATTCACCCTGTGCTCCTGCTGCAGGTTGTACAGTTACACCAGCGAATCCTGTTAATTTTTTAAGGGCTTCTTGAAGTCTATAAATTATTTCAATGGTACCTTGCATTTTAGTTTCAGGAGTGTTGGGATGAAGGTTTGCAAATGCCGAATTTCTAGCAATCAGCTCTGAAATTTTAGGATTGTATTTCATCGTACAACTACCCAATGGGTATTCACCCACATCAACTCCATGGTTCATCTGCGATAACCTAACAACATGACGAATAAGCTCAAGTTCAGAAACTTCAGGTAATTCAGCCTTAACTTTTCTTTTCCAGTTTTCAGGAAGTTCTGATCCGGGAATATTAATTGGCTCTGGAATGTGTGTACGTCTTCCAGGATAGCCTTTATCCATGATTAGTTTTTCATTCCATTTCGCTTGTTGCCTTTTGCTCATTGCATTACCTCCGATAAAGTAGTAACAAAATTATCTAGATCTGATTTTATTGTCAATTCTGATACTGATATTAATCGTCTGCACCCATCACCTTCGAGTTGGATTCCAGGGATAAATCCTCTTTCCAAGCATCTAGTTTCGAGTTGCTCATGCGTAATTCCAGAAAATTCTACTACAAATTCACTAAAGAATGGAGAGTACATAGGTGAAATTATAGATGGCACTTTAGATAACTCATTTGCTAAATAATGAGCCCGGTCATAAAGTGACTGAGCTAATTCAATAATCCCATTTTTACCAAGTGCAGAGAGATAGATTGCTGCATTTACTGCTGTAATTGACTGATTTGTACAAATATTACTCGTCGCTTTTTCTCGTCTAATATGCTGTTCTCTGGTCTGAAGAGTTACGCAATAACCCGGCAAATCAGAATCCTTCTCCGTTGTTGATCCGATAATCCTACCAGGTATTTGCCTAATCCATTTTTTGTCATATTTAACAGCTAGTATTCCCAACAAAGGACCACCAGAATTTGGTGCGTTACCTAGCAATTGACCTTCTCCAATAACCAAATCTGCACCGTATTCACCAGGAGGCGATAATATTCCTAAAGAAACAGGATCAACTCCGATAGTAATCATGCTGCCAGCTTGATGAACAGCATCACATAATTTATTTGGATAATCAGGTAGCGTTCCAAAAAATGTAGGGATCTCGATATACAGCCCGGCAATTTGGCGTTCCTTTTTATCCTTGCGTCCTTCTTCTTCAAAATATTTTATTAGTAGATCGACTGGGATATTACCTTCAATTTCTGGTACTATTTCAAGTTCAAGATTCAAGTGCTTTATGTAAGATTGTGCAACTGCGATCCGGTTAGGTGAGACTGGTCCAGCAATTATTAACTTTGATCGACGGGTGATTCTAGCCATAATTAACAATGCTTCACCTAGGGCACTTCCCCAATCATACATAGATGCATTGACTACCTCTACCCCAAACAATTCTGCAATCATTGACTGGTACTCGTATAGTAATTGAAGCATACCTTGAGAAATTTCCGGTTGATAAGGAGTATATGCAGTATATAACTCACCTCTTCTCATTAATTCTTCCAATGCTGCGGGAATGTATTGCTGTCTAATTCCACCTCCACAAAATGAAATCAGGGAGTTATCATTTTTAGCTGAAATTTTATCAAATAATCTCCTTAATTCTGGCTCAGACATCGGTCCTGGGACATCAATCGACTCCTTCAGAATAAGTGATTGTGGTATATCTGAAAATAACTCCAAAATATCTGTATAACCTATTTGGGATAACATATCTTGTCTTTCTTGCTGGCTTGTTCCAATATACGATTCATAGTAATTTGTCATAAAATTTTCCACTTATCAATTAATTTATTGTTCTTCTAGCTCTTCTTGGACAATTTTTGCGTATTCTTCTGCTGAAATCAAATTACTTTTGTCTTCTTCTAAGGCTTTTATTTTGATTAGATAACCCTTATCGTAGGGAGATTCGGAAATTAATTCTGGATTATCCTCCAGTTCAAGATTATTTTCAACTAACTTACATTTAAACGGAGCATAAATATCCCCAGTAGCTTTCAATGCCTCAACAACTGCAATTATATCCTTTTTTTCAAACTCTTCACCGGATTCTTCAAACTGCACATAAGAAATCTCTCTAAGCATTTTTTGAGCATAATCACTTATGCCCATTAACCAGAAACCATCTCCTATATCTTTTACCCATTCGTGCGATTTCATGTAATACCGGTCCATGAATACAGAATAATCCTCAATTTTTATTTCGTCCATTGGAATCTAATCTGAAAACTCCACCAATATTTATGAACATGTTCGAATTATTAAAAAAAAAAGAAAACTTAATTTCTAATAATTATAATTCATGACTTTTAACCTTTTTTTTTTCCGATTTGCACATCTATATTTAAAATTCTCACCAAGGAAAAATTTAGTATCAGGTGCAAATTAATTTGAATTGGCTTTAATAAAGTAAAATGTGGATAAGTCACCGACCCAGATATTAATTGAAAAGGGAGAAGTACCTTCCAAATTTGTTCTTGTTGGTATGAGTGGTATTTTGGTAAATTATATCATATTATATCTTACAGCAATTATTATGGGCGTAGATGAAAAAATCGCAATTGCGATATCCATTTATATTTCAATGACAACAAACTATACCCTGAACCGAATTTGGACTTTTAACTCTAGTAATACGATATTGCGTGAATATTTAAAATACATTGTAAGTAATTTGCTTGGTGGATTATTGCAATGGACAGTTACTCTAATAATTTTGGAATTATTCGATATCGATACAGTGAATATATTGGATGATTCGATTAAAATTCCCTTCCTGTTAGTCGCGAATACTGTAGGCATCGGTGTCGGTTTTATTTCTAATTTTTTGTTTGCCAAATATGTTGTATTTTAGGGATTTTTTTTTAAATTGCTATCGGTTTTTTCATGTACAGTATTCTCGCCAACAATGCAATTACAACGACTGTGATACAGATTATCAAAATTAATTGATAATCATTTTGTTCTACACTAATTTCAGGAAAATATCCACTTTTTGGATCGGTTTGTATACCAGTCACTTCAAACACTAAACCATTAATTGATCCTTGAGGAACATCGTATTTGTCACCCCAGTAATCATAATACTCAACTATTGGTTTTTGAATGATAAATGATACACCGACCATTGTTGAATTTACAGTATAACTAAGCCCAATAGTCTCTCCACTTTTGAGTACGTCAAAATTTAAGGTAAAATTACTTGCGGTTATATTGATATAATTGGCACTAACAAATTCATTGTTTACTTCATTTTTAAAATTGTGCATAATGTAGTTAGTATCAATCCCATCATAGGGACCTGCAGGTGTTCGATAAAATTCTAAACCATTTGGAATTGATTGAATTACTGTAATATTGTCAATGTCTGTTTTGAAATAATTGGTAATTACAATTGAAATATTGATAAAAGTTCCAACGCTAACTGTTTTTTCTTGACTGCTCATAGTTATTACAAATATAATTTCATCATCAGGAATATAACCTTGGTTCGGTCGTGTTACAAATCCGGATAACGATATTAAAATAAGCAATAACGTTAACATCGTTTTTTTCAAAGTTCTTCCTCGCGATATCTATTTTCCCATAATTAGATGAGTTATTTAATGATTATTTTTGATTTAATCATTATTTAATAAATAATCTAAATTTAGAATTACCTTGAAAGGGGAAATCTCATAAAAAAAGTAATAAATTCATTATGACATTCTACAATCTTCTTTTATTACCGTATTAGTAGGATTAATCATTGAGTAGCGAAGTTGTTGAACTACGGTATTCCCTCAACGGAATTTCCGAATCACAACTTCTAGTTCTGTTTTCGCAAATTGAAAGTGAACAGAGACAAATTATAATAAAAAGGATATCAAATCCAAGTTATTCCTTATCAACAGATGATATTATATTGGAGGGATTTTTTTCTAAAAAATTTTTATCCTCGTTATCACAGGTTTTCCCACCACCACTTTCTTGTAAAATAAAAGTAAATAATTTTGATAAACAAATCATAAGTAAATATAGCTCAATAGATTGGGTTGACCAGAATAAATATAGCTCAATAGAATGGGTAGGCCAAAATATTCTATACGCGGGGATTACATTACTGCCTACATCTCAAATGCAGCAAATGATCGGGTTTAGTTCGAATCAACAATTTTTTAATCTGATAACGACAACCAGAGTAGGATCTGTCCTTAAATGCTTACTTTTGGCTAAACCAAAGGGTTTGATTGCTATTCAAGCAAATATCATAAACATAATATTACCTCTTCATAGAGTAGAATTTGTACTTGCCTGGATTGATGAGATACAGAAAAATACAGTTACTTTGGACTGGTTATCAGGTAGTACAGGTGATTTATCAGAAGAATTGGTCTCCACCATTGGTTCAATTGATCAATCACAATTTGAAAATTTAGATCAATGGTTACAGCAAACAAATGATAACATTCTGGGTGATTTCAAGGGAATTTTCAATCGGGCTTTGATTGGTCTGAAACAGTTGTGACATTAATTAGA
>CAZRLL010000112.1:0-12628 GCA_964600735.1 uncultured archaeon | reverse complement strand
CCCATTTGAAGGAGATCCACGTTATATATTGAAAAAATCATTGAAAAAAGCCAAAGCAAAAGGTTGGCGTTTTAAAGTTGCTCCTGAGTTGGAGTTTTTTTTGTTTGAAAGGGATGAAGATGGTATAACGGTATCAGACTGGGAAATCAAAAAATACTTCCAAGAATTGTGAAATAACAAATCAATAATTTATTTGAATAATAATTAATTCTCGAATTTTCTTGAATTCAGTATAGTAATTAGTAAATTTTATCTACAAAATTGTTTAAAAAGGATACGCCTAATAGGAAATATACTAGCAAATTCCGTTCTATTGGAATTGGAAATAATTGTGAGGTTAGTAAAAAATGCCTGAATTAAAGGGTTCAAAAACACATGTAAATTTAAAAGCTGCGTTTGCAGGAGAATCTCAAGCTAATAGACGATATCTATATTTTGCGAAAGTCGCTGATGTAGAGGGTTATCCAGAGGTTGCTGGTAATTTCAGACAAACTGCCGAAGGTGAGACTGGTCATGCACATGGACATCTTGATTATCTAAAAAGTGTGGGTGATCCGGCGACTGATATGCCTATTGGGGACACTGAAAATAATTTGAAATCAGCAGTTGCTGGAGAAACTCATGAATATACCGATATGTATCCCGGAATGGCTAAATCGGCCAGAGAAGAGGGATTTGAAGAAATTGCAGATTGGTTCGAGACATTAGCCAAAGCAGAAAAATCCCATGCAGGTCGGTTTCAAGAATTACTTGATGGACTTGAATAAAGATAAATTTTAAATTTTTGATAACTAAAGCCAATTCATTTTGAATATGAATTACTTATGACAACTACAATTATTAAAAAACCCATATATTGAGGTACTAGATGCCAGGCGAAAGCGGACCCATCTCATATCTCCCCTCGGAGGGAATGTCGTATGATCCGATAGACAACAATTACTGGGATGCAGACCTACTTAACAAAGAAATAACCCGGATATTTGAAGTATGTCATGGATGTAGACTTTGTTTCAAATATTGCGAAAGTTTTCCACTTCTGTTTAAATTGATTGATCAGAATTACGATGGAAATGTTCGCTTAATTACAGATGATGATACCCGAGATATTATGAATTATTGTTTTCAATGTAAATTGTGCGAGGTGCAATGCCCTTATACACGCTTTGAGGAACACGAATTCCAATTAGATTTCCCCAATTTAGTTCATCGATTCAAAGCAAATCAAACTAGTGATAGGGGAGTTAGTTTTAGAGATCGTTTACTTGGAGACCCCGATAAACTTGGTAAATATGCTCGATTATCTTTTGGAACGGCAAATTTGGGTAATAAAATTCCACCTTTTCGCTGGATGCTCGAAAAAATCTTGGGGATACATAGGAATAAACTCTTACCTCCATTTTCATTTTCAACCTTTGAAAAATGGGCTAAAAAAAACGGGTATCTAACAGAAGCTAAAAGTGAGGTTATTCTTTTCCAAACCTGTTATGTACAGCATAATGAGCCCGAAATTGGAAAAGATACATTGGAAGTATTTGAGAAAAATGGTGTAAAAATAAAATGTGCCAAAGGATTAAACTGCTGTGGCATGCCAGCCTGGGAAAATGGTGATTTAACCAAAGTAAGAAAGCTAGCAAAAAATAATTTAGATATTCTTATACCACATGTGGACAAGGGTGCAAAAATTGTGGTTATTAATCCTACTTGCTCTATGATGATGAGAAAGGAATACCCTCATTTGCTTGAGGGAGCCGATAGGGCAAGGGCCGAAAAACTTGCAACAGCAATAAATGATGTGAGTGAATACATCTGGTCAATACGCAAGGAAGATCGTTTCAATACTGAGTTTCAAAGTAGTCCTGAGGGTAATGTATCTTATCACATCCCTTGCCATTTAAGAGTACAACGAATTGGTTTTCCAGCTCGAGGTTTGATGAAAAAAGTATCAAGTGTTACTGTATCAACGATTATTGAATGCTCAGGTCATGACGGTACTTATGCATTGAAAAAAGACAGCTTTGAATCCTCAAAGAAAATAGGTAAAAAATCATTTGATGGAATGGATGTGGAAAATGCCAAAATTATGGTTAGTGATTGTCCTCTAGCTGCAAAACAGTTTGAGCAGAATTTAAATAAGAAAGTATTACATCCCATGTCATTTCTAGCAAAAGCTTATCGCGAAGACGGATTTGAACGGTGAATATTGATGATAAAAAGGGAAGATATAATCGATTATATTACATACAAGGAACATAGACAAATAATACGTCCAAATATTTTGAAAATAAAGAAGAGAAGGAGAATTCATGTTGGAAACTATCTTACTTTCTTATTCGAAAATAATGAAACAATAAGGTATCAGATACAAGAAATGATTCTCGCGGAAAAAATTGTAAAGGAAGCAGATATTCAACATGAAATTGATACTTATAATGAACTCTTTGGAACAAAAGGAAGTTTACCATGTGTATTAATGATTGAAATTGATGATATAGATGAGAGAAATGAGAAACTAGCGCTGTGGGTCGATTTACCCGGCAAGATATACGTTAAATTAGAGAATGGTCAGAAAATATTCGCTAAATATGACGAACGACAAATCGATGAGCATAAATTATCATCCGTACAGTATCTTAATTTCGACACAGGTGGTCAAGCACCAATGGCTGTGGGTTCAGATTTAAAAGAGTTGAAAGAAGAACAAGGCTTGACTGAGGATCAAATTGATGCGCTATCTGCAGATATCAAAGAACTGACCAGTTGAAATTGTATACTTTACTTTTTTCCCTCACCAATTTATCGTACTAATATATTATCAAAAATGAAAATTTGATGCGTTTACATCTTTAATACCTGTTTCAGTGATTTTAAACGCTGCATTTGCGTCAGGTAGTGATGGCGATGCAACTATTTTGGCATGACGTACAGCTGGTTTTTTGCTTGATTTGGTAAAATGGATACGATGTGTTACAGAATGTGCTAGAATATTTCCTCCAATAGGTACAACTGTATTTTCAAAACTGTTAATTACAGACATTACTTGATTGGTAACAACAACTGCTAGGTTTAGCATATCTGCGATCCGTGATAACTGCCTCATATGCTGGTTCAATTTCTGCTGCCTATCTAACAGGGCTCCTTTTCCAACATATTCTGCTCTAAAAGTTGATGTCAAGCTATCGCATATCAGTAACCTAATATTTTTGTTCTTTGCTAACTGAATTACGTTGTTCGTTAACTGAATCTGTATATCTGTATTATGAGCCCTACCGACAAAAATCCTCTCCAATACCCGATTGGGGTCTATATTTTTACCCTTGCATATCTGCATTACTCGCTCTGGTCTGAAGGATCCTTCAGTATCAATATAGATGACGTCACCATTTAGTTCAAGCACAGTATTTACGGCAAGCTGGATGCATAACTGTGTTTTTCCCGTGGCAAACGCCCCATAAAATTCAGTAATACTTTGGGGTTCAATACCACCTCCAAGGATCTTATCCAAAGATTTGCTACCTGTTGGGATATGAATTAATTGCGAACGATCATTTAAGATTGTCGCTGCTGATTGAAAATCGAAGTCACACCACTTTTTTGCTTTGTTTATGATTAATTCAGCAAATTCCTCTGAAATACCTGTTAATATGTGAATTTCTTCTTTACTGGCAGTTGCAAGTAATCTAACACTATCATATCCAGCATCATGCAACTTTTGACTGTATTCGCTTAGGGAATTATCCTCATCCCAAGGCAGGATTGTTTTCTGAGATGGTTGATCTGATCTTTGGTCTATGGAATGACTAGAATGTTCTGTATCATGCACCAATGGCAAAGTTGCAGTATCTGGAACATTATCTCCTTGTTTTGTCTTATCATCGCTGATGAAACGATTGAACATGTTCTTACTTTTGGGCATGATCTGTATATTATCAACTGGTTTCCATGTATTTAAGACAGTGGGAGGCTAATTTCAAAGTGAAATTACTCGATCATTCCTTCCCCTTGGTACATACCCTGATATGGTGTTTCTGCACCTTTAGACAGGGTGATGAAGATCATCTGGGCAATTCGGGCATTTCTCTGGATTTTTATTGGATGGTGGATGGTGATTAATCCCATACCGATCCCTTGATACCCAGGATCCCACAAAGCACTATGGAGGGTTGCTCCTGATCTCATTAGAGAGGATCTGGGTAAGACAATACCTGCAGCATCTAGTGGTATGTGAACGCTCTCATTATATCTCACCTGATATCCACCGGGTGTAAGATAAAAAGTATTATTTTCATCTGGGATTAAAGGTTTGGTGATAGGTAGGACACGATCTTGGTTTTCAAAAGAGAGGTAACCCTCACCGACAAATCTCTCAATACGATCTATAGTGAGATCGATACCTGCAAGTTGTATCTGATTAATGGGATCGATCATTTGTCTGATTACACCAAAAAGAGAATCTGGAGTTAAGATTGTCATAGTTTTGCTGAAATTTGATGATCGAAAAAAGATTTGCTTAATCTTTCAAAATAGTGTACTTTTTCTTTGATAGTTTTCGTGCGATATATGATTTTTCATTCACAAATCATACATACTAATTCTAAGTTTTTCTTTACAGCTGGGACATTTTCCAGTTACTTTCATTATTTCTGCTAGATGTTTATAATGACCGGGCTTTCCGCAATTCAGACAGTATATGAAACTATCTCCTGATACAACAGCTCGCCTACATACCCCACAATTTTCAGCCAGTTTGCTTGATGCCATCATCAATGTTTTGGGAATACTTGATTTATCAATCACTGCAACTGGTTTTTCAGCGGCAACAGGTTCAATTTTACCCTCAATAGGGGTTGTAATTTCATCTAGATCATCCTTAGAATCCTCAATAATTGCATTTTCAGGTTGATTTTGAATCTCTGAGATTTCCTCGGGAATTGGATCTGGGATAGCAGTTTCTCTTCCCCCCCTATTTGTCGAATAGGGAGTAATATTTGCTGCAACTTCTACTGCTACAGCCTCATCATGACGACCGATTCCATGAAGCAGTGCAGCTGCGGTTGCAGGTTGATTTAATCGGTAATAAAACTCATTTATGAGATTTTGAGAAATCATTTCCACCTGATCTGGAGCATTAACTTGAATAATTTCAATAGCAGAAGGTGCTTCATGTGGACCTTTCATAGCGACCATTTTTGCAGCAGAGAAAACTTGTCCACCACGAAGGTACAAGCTGGACGCTTCATCAAGGTTTCCTAGCCTTTCTTGTCGTTTGGCTGTTTGCGTCAATGTGTTGCGTGTTTGATCCTGAGGTCTTGTTTGTCTTCCTCTACCCGTTTTTCGTACGCGGCGATCATGTGGTGGTGGTGATCTGATATTACTGGCCATTTTTGATTTTGAGCCACTAAATATCTTATACACAATAAACCCGATTACCACAAAAACAATTATTACGCCAGGATCGACCAATTGATAATCCCCTATATCCAATTATCATCAGGGTAAAAGACTTATTTAACCTCTCCAATTATCTGTGTTTTATTATTCAATAATTTATCTAAAGCTGATATTTAAAATCCAATGAATGACTATTTCGCATTATTATTCAAGCTAACTGCCATTAAAAAATTCTACTGGATTACCACATTGTTGACAGTAAGAACCTGATTGATCAGCCTTTAAGTTACATATACGGCAATAAAAAGATAAATTGGAAGGCAAAAAGCTTTCTTCATCTTTTATTGAATCTGCAATTCGATTAATTGTCTTCACAGCAACGGGAACGAGGTTATTGAGATTATTTCTTTGACGAATTGGATCCCTTAAACTATTGTTAAATGTTGAATTTCTATGGTATTGGTTGTTTTTTTTGTCAAGCATGTTATTTTTCTCTAGGTGTGGTTCGACCTGTTTTTTTAATTCTTCAGTTTGACTTAGATATGGTAATAATACAGGAGCGGAATTGTGGACTTTACTTCTTACTTGCATGAACAAGGAGGAAGCATTATTCTTTTCCCATTTCATAGATATATTGATTAAAAAGACCATTTGAATGACAAATAGCCAATATTCTTGCATTAGAATTACAATAACGGTTATTTGCCAAAATACAAGTCTTAGAATTGCCAATCGTGTGGAAAATTTTCCTTTGATACTAGAGGTTTCCTGGATATTTCTAATGGTGTGAGAAATTCCGCCCCAACTTGGAAGCAAACTAATTCCCAAGCCAAGACTAGCAATGGCAAGATCATTAACTAGTTTTGTATAAATCACTAAGAATAATATAATAAGAAAAATAAAATAAGGAGGTGAAATTTGAAACTCATTTACATAATAAATCATGAAATAGGTGAAAAGAAGTACAAATCCACCGATTATATTGGATAACACTACTTGTAAAAATGAAAATTTCGTAATTTTCATCGAATCATGAATTAGATCTGGGGCAAACTTCCGAATAAGCAATTCATTTTTCAAGCTAGTAATAAATATGGACACACTCGGAATAAGAATGAGAAGATGAAAGTAATAATTCTGTAACTGGTTAAAAATGATATAGAAACTAATGAAAACACAGATTGAATAAATAAAGTAAAGGAATCCCAATTTGCCATCAATACTAACATTTGAGAGAATATTTGGGTAGTTTTGTTGCTTTAACTCCATTCCTTCATCTGACACTTTACCAAAGAGGAACTCAAATGGAGCTGTATCTAATGATGAGTTATCCTCTATTCGCATAAACTAGATATAAGAAAATTATATTTAGTATGAATATAATACCGTTGTAATATGTGAATATCATTCAAAAAAGTCAAATTTTTCTTATAGCTGTCATTGCAAATCTTAGGACGCTATGTTGGGGATAATGATTGGAGCCTCACTCAAAAAGCCTTTAGCCTTCTGAGCTAGTTCTATTGGATATTGTTCATCAAAATATTTCATCTTTTCATTTCTGGAGGCATTGAAATCCGCATTCAGACTAAATCTACAGGATTGACATCCAAAATTTACCCAGTTACGGTTGTTTCGTGAAATGTATCCGCATTTGGAGCAATTTTGTGATGTATATGCTGGATCAACGTAGATAATCTCGATATTCTTTTCTGCTGCCTTGTAATGCAGGAACTCGTAGAGTTCTAGTAAGAATACTCACTAATATTTAATGCTTAATATACTATTTAAGCGCAGAAAGTGGGTGATCACCGAAAGTAATCAGAGTTTTTATCTTCGAAAAGTTAACTTTTTTGAATATGACTAGTTATTGAACCAGATAGTAAATAGAAAATCTAATTGTGCTAATAATCTTACCAATTAGGATTCAACAGCTGAAATTTTTAGTGCTTCATATACTCGGATAAATCGGTGAACCACAGTAATTCCAACCATGATCAATATAATGGATAAGCAGATCACCAGAATTTTTACGCCATATATACTGGCTAACAGCGCTGCAAAGAATATGGCCATCATTCTTTCCGATCTTTCCATCACGCCAATACCAGACAAACTAACTCCAAGGCCTTCACCTCTGGCCCGAAGGTAGCTGACTGAATAAGATACTACTAACAAACTCAGACCTATCAATTGTTGATACACATTAGTAAAATTAAGAACAACACCCACATATATTGCCGATTCTCCTAATCTATCAGCAATCGAATCTAAAAAGGCCCCTTCATCTGATACATATCCACCAACTCTTGCAACTCCTCCGTCAAGCATGTCCAGAAATCCGGATAATGCAATTGAAATTGCAGCCGCCATATATTCACCAGAAGCAAAAGCCCATCCAGCTATTATACCAAGTCCTAGGCCAGCTATTGTAATCGTGTTGGGATGTATACCTAGTTTATTGATAAATATATAAACAGGTTCCATTAGCTTTGTAACAGGACCCCTGAATTGAGATAATACCATGGTTTACTGATTCCTGAATAATATCTTCATCTATGTGAATACTAATTTGGTAGTGTTTTGGCTTTATTTAAAATATTTGTAACATTCTTAGTTTCTATATTATTTCACCATATAATAATGTAGATGAAACTAGTTAAATCATTTCGATACACCGATTTAGAATTTTATACACTAGAATTCTATTAGTTTCAGAATTCTAAAAAAATATCATTTTCTTTAGTTAAATTTTTTTGCTCAATGATTATTCACTAGTTAATTAGAATGTCTAGTAAACGTGAACAAATGCGAAGAAAAGCCCAGACACAACTCGGTAAAACAGAATCAGTAACAGATGCGCCTATGAAAACAAAGAAGGAAAAAACTCCCTCATTCGCCTCTGGATTTTGGTTAATTTTACTGGGTTCGACCACAATGATATTATTTTTCACCATAAATCAGGTTCTTCTTGGAATATTAGCTGGAGCTGCATTTACATTTATCGGCTCTATGCGTATTTCAAAGGCATCTGCTCGAAAAACAAAAAATAAAATGCATCAGAAAGATGAATAACTAGGCTACAATTAATTATGATGTTTTCGATCATACTATCTACAAGATCACCTGTTTTATGTAAGTGTACGAAATTGATTGTATTTTTTTAGGAAGGGGATTGAGAATATTTTTTTAATTTTATTGTGATTAGATTTGAATTTTAGCAGTCACGAGCCATTAATGTCTTTCGATCATTAGCCTTTGCTCTAGATACAGCATCATCAATGCTTCTTGAAAATGCTTTTTCTAGGGCTGCAAGTGAGTCTCCACCTGTGTTCAAACCTTTTTTCTTTATGTATGCTCTTACTTTCGATTGTACCAATAGTTCTACCATTTTTTTTGCCAACTCCAATGCCCGTTGATTGATAAAACCAACCTATAGGCATTACTAGTTAATTCATAGTGTAATATTCCATTTAATAAGTATTTCGCCCAATATGACAAGCATAACGTTTGGAAAGGCACTAGATTAATACAATATGATACAGTTTCAAAATAGAATATAAATGGAAATGAATAGAATTTAATAGAATACGCCCCAAACACTAATGATCACAATCTTTAACTGAATTCATTATTTTGATTTTCAACCTCCCTAAGTAAAAAAAAATAGGAAATTTTTTTAAAAATGGCGGTTTTATTGGTTTCTGATAGCTGATAAGTAATTGCGTATAAAAAAAATAGGAAATTATGATCAAAAATCAATTAAATTGTGTTATGAGAGAAAATAAGGGAATGTATTTTAGAAAGAAAATTAATATTATTTGAAATTCATATTATAATTTTTTCTTCAATTTCAAATTATTGGAATTTCCATATATAGTTAATAAGATAAAATTCGACGCAATAAAGAATACATAATAAATAAGAAATCATTGCCCAATGATTGTGAAATAGATAAAATATTTTAGAAATTATCAAAATTTGATACAATAGAAAATCATGTTCGCGATTATATAGTAACAGCTGGATATATTTATAGTGTATTAGAAGATTATAAAAAAGTATAAGTAGAATTACTAGATAAGGTAAAGAATGGTATGTTTGAAGTCGAGAACTATTCATCAAGGTTTTTGAGAGAAGACTCTCAGCTTATTGAAATGTGGAGAATTTCAGAATAAATACCAACTGAGGACCTCAAATCAGTATTAAATGGGAGACCAAGATGAAATCATTGAGTACAGAAGTAAAAGTGAAGGTGATTCTGTTAGGTGATGGTGGAGTGGGGAAAACCTCGATTGCGAAAAGGTATACAGCAGGTACATTTTCAGATACATATAAACCATCATTGGGGGTTGATTTCATGGTCAAAAGAACTGAACTTAATGACAGAAAATTCAAAATGCTTGTATTTGATACCGCTGGACAGGAATTCATATCCACATTGAGAAAAAGATATTATTCAGGTGCTGATGGAGCTATCATCGTATTTGATGTAACTCGGAAAGAATCATTCGGTGATCTCAAAAGGTGGGTAGATGAGGTAAGAGGTGAAATCGGAGATGTTCAGACTATTTTTGTTGGCAATAAAATAGACCTTGTGAATCAAAGAGTGATTACAAAGGAAGAGGGGATTGTGTTTGCTGATAATAATAATGCAAGATATATGGAAGCCTCTGCACTAAGAGATGAAGGAGTTACAGATATTTTTATCCCTTTCATTACAAAAATATTGGAAGAGTTGTAATTTAAGTTCAAAAAATTTATTGTGAAATTTTCCAATTTAATAATTGGATCTCATAATTCAAACTATTCATGGTATTAGAGATTAATCCCTCTTTTATAAACAATTTATCTTTGAGAATACGGGCTTCAGTGCACAGATTATTCCTCTCACAACAACCTAGAGAATGATAATTACCAACTATCTTATTGAAATATAGGGAACATTCACTCCCTTTACACACACGACGGTTGTTTTCATTTGCCTTAATATCTTCGATGACTGGGTTTGGACGAGTAGATTCAATAGTTTTATTTTCTCCAGCCCATTGATCCAAATAGAACGCTGTAGAATGAAATTGTGTATTGACCATATTTCCTTTGAAGAGACTTATAATTATTAATTTCAGTAATACGCCGGTATTATTCCAAACAATTTATTGGATTAAAAGCTATATTGAATGGAATAATGACTATTTAAAAAATTGCAATTTAATAAGACTTGAATACTTTCACATACCTCTTTTTTGTTTACAACAAAAGAGCAAATCTCAAAACCCATCACTTGTAAAAAATTATTGACATAAATGGAATCTTCTGCTTCTGATGATCAAAATGGGTTAAACACATTCTTAAAAATTCAAGTTTTACTCAATGCAAAATTGCATAATGGAATACCAAACAGTGGTGCGGTATTGGGAAAAGTTTTGCATATAAGAAATGAATTAAAATCTCGCGCATTAGAAATAAAGAGTATTATCGAAGGGATTGTTGATGAGGTATCTCAATTAAGTTTGAGGCAAATAGCTGATGAGTTAACGAGATTAGCACCAGAGGTTGAAATGAAACATAAAAAACAGGTGGAATTAAAGTCATCAACCAGAATAATTCAAAAACAGGAGCTCCCTCCACTTAAAAATGCAATTAAAGGCAACCTTATTGTACGCTACGCTCCAGACCCGTCGAAATACCCCCACCTTGGTCAGGGAATGAATTATCTGATAAATCGTTTATATGCTGACAAGTACAAGGGAAAAGTGATTTTACGATTTGATGATACCAATCCAGCTATCGTAGCAATTGAATATTATGAAGCCATAAAAAACGGATTAACCTGGTTAAATGCGACGTGGGATGAAGAGATAAAGGCTTCCGATTTTATGGAAGATTACTATGAGATCACTCGGGATTGGTTGAATGAAGGGGTATTTTATGTATGCAAATGTAAAGGTGAGGTGATGTCTAGAAATAGGAATGAAGGAGTGGCATGTAAACATCGAAAACAATCAGTAAATACCAACGTGTCGCAATTTGACAAGATGTTACAAGGAAATTTTCAAGCAGGAGATGCGATAATTCGTTTATTTGGAGATCTGAGTTCGAAAAATAATGTAATGAGAGACCCGGTTATGATGCGTATTGTCATTGATAAACATCCACTTCTTGATAAATTCTATCCCGTATTCCCTACCTATGATTTTGCTTCTGCATTCATGGAGTATAAGTTTGGTATTACTCATGTGATAAGGTCTGGAGAATTCGGGCAGATGCGTGAGGAACTACAATCCTTCCTTATTAAACAATTGGGGGGTATTGTTCCCGTGTTTAAATCATTTGGAAGATTCAATATTCAAGGATCGCCTACTAAAGGGAGTTTGATTAGAGAACTTGTCAAAAATAAAACTGTAACGGGATGGGATGACATAAGATTATTAACACTTGATGCTCTTAAAAAAAGAGGAATCCATCCATATACTGCCAGATTTTTAATCGAAGAGGCAGGATTGACTCCCAAAAATACCGTGATTGCTTGGAAAACAGTAGAAGCTAAATCAAAAGCATTGCTTGAACCAGAAGCAAAGCGTTTCTTCTTTGTAGAAGATCCTGTTGAACTCTTGGTTAAAGATAGTCCTGAAAAAGGATATTCATTGCCCATGCATCCCGATCATCCAGAATTTGGTCATCGCAAATTTCAGATCGATGGTAAGTTTTACATTGCAAAGAAAGATCAGGTCAAGCTCAAAGAAAATTCAAAGTTTCGCTTAAAAGACCTGTATAATGTAGAAATTTTAGAGATCAAAGAGCATTTGGTCATCGGAAAATATGCAGGGGAAAAATTAATATCTTCTTTTAAAATTCAGTGGGTTACCTCAGATAGTGTATTGGGGGATCTTGACGTTCCACATCTGCTTGAGAAGAAAAAAGGTGAAATTGATGAAAATTCAATCATCAACATAAGTGGAAGGTTTGAAAGATCTATACTTGATGTAAAAGAATATGATGTTATTCAGCTTGAAAGAGTTGGTTATGCAAAATTATCCATAATTAAGGGAAAAGTGAGGGGTCATATCGTCCATATACATTAGCTAACTAATAAAATTATCAATTAATAATTGTTATTTTAGGTTTAAAGCGCTTATCTAGGAGTAAATATCCCACGCATACTATGATAACTAACTAAATCAGTCATTTAGTCAGTGAAGTTCCTGGTATGCGAACAGGAACGAGTAAATCATTTGCT
>CAZRLL010000111.1:0-12715 GCA_964600735.1 uncultured archaeon | reverse complement strand
TTCTATCATTTCCAGATTAACATCCACCAAGGAATTTGAATTTGCTTTAATGTCGAAAAATATTATAAAGCCCCTGAATCCTCCTATCTTCCCCACAGTTAAATCGATTGATGAGTTGTCTATCGGATCATTATTTAATTACAGAGTACTATTTGGGATGATTAGTACTCAAAAGCAAGTGAAGGTCTCAGTCCTTGCACAGAAGATGAGTGTTCCCAAAAGAGATATATTGATTGGGATTGTTGATTTTTACCTTTCTGGATTAATTGTTGGTTTCTTAAAAAATATGAATACATTAATTATTGAAAGAACCAGAAAGCCAGAAAGAAGATCAGAAGTGGCATTGGAGCCATGGGAAAGAATAATCATGGGTGCCCTAATTTCTGAAGGTGTGCTAACTTGGCCCAAAATTGCTTCCTTACTGGAGATTGATAGAGATACCGCAAGGGAAAAAGCCTACGCATTTATAACTCGGGGTATTGGCAATACTATTGCCAAGGATACAGCATTGACTTTAAGAGCGATTCCCAAACTACCTCCGTTAACCCAGATTACAGATCTACCATTGATCGATCAACAGATGTTTGGCTTTTTAGTTGGGAGGCAAAATCCCTCATTAAAAGACATCAGATCAATTTTTTCAATTTCATCAATACAAGCTTTCCAAAAAATATACATGTTATGTGGTTCGGGGCTTTTTATTGCAAAAAGACATAAAAGGACATTTTCCATCATCCAACCAAAGATTGCCAAACCAACTGTCCCCATAAGAGATTTGAATCTTAATTACCAATTGATTACAAAAGAAATCGAGGAATATAAGCAATTACCAGCAAAAATCTCAAATCGATCTTTGGCAAAAAAGCTTGATATTCATACGAATGATGTAATTAAAAATATCTCTGTTTTAATTGCATTGGGATATTATCAAGGAAGCCTCACAAGTAAAAGCTTTACAAAAACTAGAGTAATATTTAAGGTAAAAGAACCACCTAAATGCTTCTCATGTAACATCATTTTACTTAACTATCGCAAACCTTGCCCCGAATGTAATGCTGTACCTCCTATTTGTAGCGTATGTAAAGGAGCAATGAGTTCAGCTGATGATTTGGTTGCATGCCCATTCTGTCGTCATGAGGCCCATCCCTCTCATATATTGGAATGGTTAAAGATAAAAGGAGAATGCCCAGTTTGTAGAAAGCGTCTACGTCCCCCACAACTAGTAAAAATCACATATGAAGCATCTGAATGAAATTTGTCTCATTACTTAATCTGTTATCATTAATACCTTAAATGAAAAAACCATTGATTTTTAACTAGAAAATGAAAAGTCTGACTATTACTTTTAAATTGGAAATTTAAATTGATCAAATATTATAAATAATAGAATATGCCTTAATACATTTTTCTCGATACTCTATCGATTCATTTAAAGAAAGGAAAATTCGACGGAGAAATGTATCGATGAAGACTAAATTATTATTAATAATAATCTTTTTGGGTTTTATCCCATTTCAAGTGAATTTTATTAATATGTCAGGACAAACAGATAATTTAGTACCTGCTCCTGTTTTTGTGTCCATCACACCATCAGGTGATCCTGCAAATTCTCAAATTTATGAGATTAATGAAACAATCACTTTAAATTATAAAGCAGATAGATTTGAAGTCGACGGGATAATGCTACTTGGAACAGGGAGCAATTTTACTGAGGATATCAACGATCCTTTGGCTTTAAATTTTACATTATCAGACAGTTTTAAGAATGAATCAAACTATGAGGTAAAGTTTAATGTAACCTCGTCTTATTCAGTTTTTTATGCTTATTCATGGTCAATAACCCTAGATAATGGAACAAAAGAGGAATTTAGTTTTGATGATGGTTCAATCGGTCATCAGATATGGACAAAAACAGGACCACAATATCCAGTTTTTGATAAACTTGAAAATGCAGAAGATCGAACAGGTGAGTATTATGCTCCGTTAGGGCAGAATCTAACTTTTGTTTACACTGTAAAAGATCCGATCGATATGAATGATACCTACGTTACTCTTGTATTTGCTAATTCAACCTCTGATTTGTACAATGAATCGAAATCAATACGAATAAATATGAATCAAACCGCATTTTCAGTAAATAACCGATCTAGATTTGAGTTTAATTACACCATGAGTCAAAGAATATTATTCTTTACTTCATTCAACGATTATGGATGGGAGAGAATAAATGCCAATACCAATCTTAATCACCGGATTACTTCAGGATTTAGTTTTGAGTTGGAATATTCCCAAGAACTAGAAAAGTATACCGAATTAGACAACATTGAATTCAATTTAACATCGTTCAACGAAACTAACGAAGATGAATTCTATTACCGATATCGGGTCTTCGAAAATGAAACGTTAGAGGATCCTATATCTGATTGGCAGGATATTTATGTTAATACTTTTGAGTTTAACTCCACAATAGTTAATGATACAAATAATTATAATACTACCAAGACCATTTATCACCTTAATTTGGGAAAATTTGAGGTAAATAATTCGATTGAAATTCAATCATATGTAGAATATCTAACAGGCTCTTATAATGAATCAGAGACTCCAGATATAATTAATATTAAAGATTCGCGACCTACAATTTCGGTTACATCTGCTAATAATACTTATACTGGAAACGAAAATGCTACAATTATCTTCAACTTTGAGACCATGCGTGGATCAATTTTAAACGCGACGATTTTATCAAACCAGACGCTGCTTTCTATCATAAAAGATAAATCAAATTTCACGGTAAAATTCACTGATGCTAATGATAGTTTTGTTGAAGGAGATCACATAATTGTCATAAACGTAACTAATAGCATTCCAATTTTTAATTCTTCTGTTTCTCAAAATAGGTCACAACAGGTAATAGTAATTTATAAGGTTGATCATACATTGCCTGTAGTCACTTTTAATCCCTCAAATGTCCTTATTTCTGAAAATGATGGCACAATTACCCTTAAATTTGATTATAATGATGAAACTCTGATAGATTCAGGAATAAAATATGTGACATTGGATTGGGGGAATTTTCTCACAATTAATGCTACCAATCTCCATATCGCATCCATGAAATATCGCTATGAAGGTAATTATACTGTCATCCTGACCGCTTATGATAATGTTGGCAATAATAATAGCATTCAATTAGAAGTAACTGTGGCCTTTGAAACAATATCAAAAAGCAAGACCGATACATCCCCAATTAATCTTACCGTGATGTTGTTGTCATTTATGGTATGCATAGTTATAATAAAGAAAAGGAAATTATTGTAGAAATTATATTAACCATTTGAATTGATATTTTCTTTTGAAAAAATATAACTCACCAATTGAAATCCTTTTTTATATGAGTTGTATTAATATAAAATCAGGTATGCTTTGTATACAATTTCGTTTTCATCTAATTGTTTTGCTCTTGATTTTTTCTTTGAATGTGACGCCATTAGCAAGCAACAGCACTGCAAATACAAATATTCCTTTAATAATTGATAATGATCGCTATTTGGAAGATTCTGATGAAATAAATTCCTTAAAAACCTCAATTTTGAGTAATAGCAGGCGTGTCGATCGTAATGGGGACAAAATCGCAGATTATCTTTCTGATAGGACAGGGAATCAGGACTTATTAATTTTATTTGAAGAATTTAGTAAATTACCTGAAGAAATTGAAATCCCAGGCATTTACATAAAAACTATATTTACAAATATTCCTGCAATGAACGTAATGGCAGATGCGTCTTTAATACCAATTATTAGTAAATTAGAAGGCGTTGCAGTTGTTGAAGAAAATGCAAAACTTTACAAAAAATTAGCTTATTCGACCTCTCAACTTGGAGTGAGGCCATATCTGTGGGATATGGGATTAACGGGATCAACCGACTTTAGCATTGCTGTTGTGGATAGTGGAATTGATATAACACACAATGCATTTGATGGGAGAATTATAGCAACCTATAATGCTATTAATAATAATGCAACTCCAGCCTTCGACAATGATGGTCATGGAACTCATGTTGCGGGTATTGCTGCCGGATTACCCGTCACAGGAGCAACAACTTTCACTCAGACAAGTAGGGGAACTCTTCCAGATGTAGAGGGATCTTTTTATCCTGATATACTATGGGCAAACGTAAATGAGACTTCTTCAATTACCGTGGGCATGGATTGGGCAGGTGACGGTGAAGATAATCCATCTTCAACAGCTTTTGTTTATATTGTAAAGAAAGGATCAAATGATTTCAGTTTAGCTTGCTTGTCATGTAATAAGACAGAGAGTGATGGCTTGATTGAGACAACTTTTACAGGAATCCCTGCAGGAGATTATTATATCGCATTTGGGAACAAAAAAGGAGCAGCGGATCAATTTTATGAAGGGTGGGCAGATGTAAATTATGATACTCAGACGCCAAGTCAATTATCAGAGGACAATTACGAATCTCATTCTGGTGTCGCATTTTCGACAAATATCGTATCAGTTAAAATATTAGATAGTAATGGCGTAGGGGATAGTAATACCTTCATTAAAGCATTAGAATGGATTGGGAACAATAAAGATACCTACAACATAACTGTGGTAAATGTAAGCGTTGGGGCAGATGATAGCGTTATAGCAGCTGTAGATACTGCTATTAAAAATCTAGTCGACAAGGGTGTGATAGTTGTAACAGCTGCTGGTAATGATGGTCCAGATAGCACCGGAATATTTTCTCCTGCATCTGCACCTGAAGCAATTACTGTTGGTGCTGTAAATCGATTCAATGAGATTGCTTATTATTCAAGCAAAGGAACTCCAGCCGTGAATAATATCGTTGTGAAACCGGATATCGTTGCCCCAGGTGGTTCTTATTCTCTACCAGCTAATGGTTGGGATAGTAGTTATGCCGAGGGTCTTGGTTTAATCGTGGCTCCAGATAGTAATTATGTACAATATAATACCATTCAAAATGATTTGGTTGGGTATCAGGGTACCAGCATGGCAGCACCGCATATTTCAGGTCTCGCAGCTTTATTGGCCCAATACATCGAAGACACCAAAGGTTGGACCTGGGATCCAAATGATGTATATCGGATCAAACGAGCGATAATGGCTGGTACTTTTGAGGTAGCTAATATTGGTTCTAGTGGTGGTGAAAGCTACACCTCTGGAGGTGTACCAGATCCCACCCCCTCAGTAGATCGTAATCAAAAAGATTATTATGAAGGGTGGGGCGCAGTGAATGGAAGAGCAGCATTCGATGCATTAGCTGGTTCATTTGATTTAAATACCCAAGAAGAAATTAAAATGAGTCTTGAAGATCCCTTCGTGTCAAATGTAAAAACATGGACATACACCGTAAGTGCTAATAAAAATTATATTTTCAGTTCCAGTGTACCTACTGGTGCAGATCTCGATTTATTAGTATTTGATGCAAATAATGGTAATTATGGTGAATTATCACTTCTTTACTCTTCAATTAGTGGCAAAGGCATTGGTGAAGAAATAGCCATTCAAGAATCAACGAATAAAGAATTAATATTTGTTGCCAGATTATCAGATAGCGATAATAGTGAGGATATTTTTCAAGTGGTTCTCCTTAATCCAGATTTTATACCAAATATTGAGCTTATTTCTCCTACAAATAATACATACCTACCCTCTTCGGACGTTAAAATTCTGTTTAAATCACCCTCAAACAAAGTGGAAGCCTATCTGGATAGTTTAAACAGAGGTCTTATCAATTCAGGCGTTCAATTTTCGAATGTTGGATTAGGATCACATAACCTAACATTAGTTGAAACCAATTCTGAAACAGGAAAATTTCACAAAGTATACGCAAATTTCACTGTAGACACGGTTGATCCAATTTTATCTTCAGATCTTTCTTTCTATCATACGAAAACCATCAAAGATCCAATTCAAATAAACTTCACTGCAAGTGATAATTTTGGTCTTGATAGGATCGAATTCGTAGTTGACGGTGTAAAGGGTAATTCGATCGGATTTCCAATTAATTATATTGCATTCAACCCAAAAATGTTTACTCCAGGTTTGCATACGGTAAAACTGGTATTATATGATTTAGCTGGAAATAATGTATTCCAGAGTATTAGTTTAAATTTAGAACATTCGATTTACGTTATAAAATCAATGGATAGGACCATAGAATTTAATCGTTCTCTTGATATAAGCTGGAATGCAGGATCTACGACTCCTGACAAATTTGAAATCTATGTGGACGATGAACTAAAAGCTGAATCAGATTGGGATGGTAATGATATTACTTATTCTTTAAATTTTGATCTCCTTGGAAGCTATTTGGTTAGATTAAAAGTTACCTCTACAGATGGAGATTTTACAGAAGATAATTTCTTGTTAACACTTGAAGATACAACTTTTCCAATAATTAAGGGGATGAATTCTGAGGTATATGATGCAACTAGCTCATTACTCTTAGATTTTGAAATAATTGAATTGCTACCGAATAGTATTGAGATTTTTATTAATAATGAATTAACTGTAAAAGTAGTTCCGTGGAATGGGGACAAATCACCCACTTTGGTAACAATTACAGGAGAACCCAATACAACCACAAACGTAACACTCGGTGTTAGTGACACAAGTCAGCATACGATAAAATTTACCAGAATAATTTCTTGGGACGACTTATCCCCACCAGATATATCCCTGCAGGAAGATCTGAAGTTTGTTCAAGGTTTTGCTGATGTTAATATTGAATGGACGTGGATCGAAAAATTCCTGAAGAATGTTGAGATAGTAAAAGATGATGAAAGAATTTTTTCCGAGGATACAAATACTATAAACTCTTACATTATTGATTCATCATTTCTAAATTCACTTGAGTACGGGACACACATTTTTACAATAGTTCTGACCGATGTGGGAGATAACCAAGCGGATGATATAGTTATTGTTGAAATATCAAAAGTAACTTCTAGTTCCGCTTCTGCTGTAGGATTTCTTTATTTTCTCCAACTCGAAGTTTACATTGTTTCAACCTTTATTATACTGATCCTGATCAGAAGATCAACCAATAATAAGATACATTAGTTCTTATTATTCTCCCTTATTTTTCTAATATAATCAATAATATCATCAAGGATGAGAGGCTTCTCGAATATTTTTATAGGTTTTGCCATTTTCTCTGCCTTCTCAAAAACTTCACTCTCCACGGAACCAGTTAGAAGAAAACGTAAGATACTGGGATATTTTTCTTTGATCTCAACAAGCAATTCAACCCCAGTCATAGCTGGTAGATAATGATCTGAGACAATAACGTCGATTGTGCTGTTAGCAAGATAATCCAATGCATTTTCTGCTGAATTTACGACCTCAAATTCTATATCAGTTATGTAACTTAAGGCTAATTGAATTACTTTTTGGAGATCGGGTTCATCTTCTACAAACAAAATTCTTAATTTTGCTGGTGTTTCTGGCATAATCTCTTATTTTTATTTTTGTTAGTCATATTTAAGACGTTTGAGATAGATTAAGCATTTTTTTATGTTTTATGCTGGTATTGTTTGTCTTCTATCATCAATTATAATCCGCATAGACCTTATTTTATTTCTATGAACCAATAGAAAAACGATAAAAAAACTTATCTTTCACAAAGCTATGAAATCCACAATGATGATCAAGATCAACTGATTCATCATTCATATAATCATATTCAATTATTTGTTTATCAAATTCACTAACCTTAATTTTCAAAATTATATTATACATCCAGAAATGAATTATGACATAAACCGCATTATAATGGGTATTTTTCAGCGCAAGCGCCTTAGAATTACATTTTCTAAAAAAAATCCACGATGTTTATTACTCGAAATTTTGTGAAATGTCATTTGATTAATTCATGGGATTATTTGTTAACTGGATAAAAATTAGTTTTGATAGTTTGAATTTGTATAGAGTTAAGGTTAAAGTTTATTTAATATTAGAATTAATGATCATATTGATTAGTTGGAGGATTTAAAATATCGAGCAAAAAACTTGAATTCTTTGTTTATAAGCACGAAGATAGAGCATTTAATCTTTATTCTGGTGAATCACAAAAACTTGAGGAATTGGTGGGAAAGGATCCTGAATCAATTGGAGAAATTTTAGAATTAGAAAGTATTGATGGACTACTTGTTTTAGACGATGCCGGGCAAAGATGGTATCTTGCATACTCAAATTCACTTGGCATTGTTGGTCAACGAACAGCAAGGAGGCAGGCTGATACGATTGCTAGAAGTGGTTTTAGAATGCCTGCTGGTTATACAATAAAAGGAAACTATCCGCTTGATGAACTTTCAGATCCCAATATTGGAGACCTGTGGAAAACTGTTCAACAAAAATTTGTAATATCTGATTTAAAAGGTCTATCGATTGATGAAGAAACAGGGCTTCCTGCGCAATTAGCGGAACGAAAGGCGAGGTTAAAAGATGCTGGTCATGAAGACGCTTTAACCGAGGCAAAATTTGAACTTGAGGAAGCTGAACGTAGACAAAAAGCAATCGATAAGTCAGAATCCACTCCATCAAAAAAAAAAGTAACAACACCTAAGAAAGCACCTTCGAAAAAAGCGACGAAAAAGAAAATAACACCTAAGAAAAAATCTGCAACTAAGAAATCAACACCCAAGAAAAAGCCTGCAACCAAGAAAAAACCTGCGACAAAGAAAAAACAAGAGGTATGTTTTTTTGAAGTAGAATCGATTGAAAGATTAGTTATTAGTGGAAAATTAACAGTAGGAATAGAGGATCCAATTGATAAAGAAATTATCCTTGATAGAGATCAATTAACAAATAAACAATGGACAAAAATTGCGCTAGAACTCGAAAAGGATGATCTTTTGCAATTAACATTGAAATCCAAAGAAGATGGGGATTATGCTACAAGTTTGAAGATTTAATTAGTATTTGTATCGTAATATATTCTGTCAAACCAATAATTTTCAAATGTTCAGGTCGATATGATCAAATATTGAGGAAAGTTTTTATGTTTAGGCATTATGGACAAGGAGGAATACTTTTCTTCAGTATTGAATAGAGTGTATTGTGGTAGTACTCCAGACGAGTTGTTTAAGTTTCCCCAAAATAAAATTGCATTAACAATAACAAGTCCCCCCTTTTTTGACGATAACCTCTACACACTTGAAGATGGTTCACCAGAGTTTGGATGGAATACGTATGAAGAATACTTAAACCACATCAAAAACACATTAGATGAATTATTTCGGGTAACTAATCTTGGTGGTAGATTGATATTGGTGCTAAGTAACTCACCTAGGACAAATTCCAATGATCAGATTATTGAATATTGGCCCATTATCCATGACACAGTAGTTATGGCAAGAAAAATCGGTTGGTCACTACAAGATGAAGCAGTATGGATTAATAACCAACCATCTTATCCTGATATCAAACCAGTCCCAGCACCTGAAACTCAATTAATTCCCCATCATGATTGGATTACGGTCTTGAAGAAACCTAGTAAGAATAAAAGAGAAAGCCGAGAAATATTTAATATCAAAAGTACTTGGGAATTGCCTAATGAGGGCCCCAAAAGCAAGTATAGTAAATCATATGGTTCTTTTCCAGACCACTTTATCGAAAATTGCATTAAATGTTGGACACTACCTAGCGAAGTTATATTAGATCCCTATGCGGGATCAGGTCAAACTATACGTGTAGCGTTAAGGATGAAACGAAAGGGAATCGGGATTGAAGCTGATCCGAAATGGAGTGATCTCTGGGAAGATATAAATCAGAACTCAATTTAGCCTTTTATTCATAAATTGACCAATTAAAGTAAAAATGAAACATAACGATTTAAAATATCTATGAACAATTTTGAAGAAATACTCGCCAAGTTAAAAAATAACAAAATTACACATGAAATTTTGATAAGTGATTATTCGAAAGTAATTGAAAAAGTAAATCCCCGAATAAATGCTGTAGTCGAGCTAAATAGTAATTTATTTCAAGAAGCAAAAAATTTCGATAGGCTTCGAGAAGCGAAAAAAAGTATGGGGGTCTTGCATGGATTACCTATCTTAATCAAAGATACTATTGAAGTAAAAGGAATGCCTACAACGGCAGGATATCCTCCTTTAAAGGATTATATTCCAAATGAAGATGCAGAAGTTGTTAAACGATTGAGGGATGCAGGATCCATTATCGTTGGAAAAACAAATATTCCTGAACTGTCTTTAGACATTCAAACATTTAATTCTATCCATGGAACTACCAACAATCCTTGGGATCTCACTAAAACTGCAGGTGGTTCAAGTGGGGGTAACGCAGCAGCAATATCTAGTGGTATGGCTCCGCTTGCCTTAGGGAGTGATTTGGGGGGTTCATTAAGAATTCCGGCTTCATTTTGTGGTATTACTGCTCTGAGACCAACAGAGGGAAGAGTTCCGATGGATGGTCATATTCCTCCACTCCCTGGAAATCCGATCTCAACCTCTGAAATAACGATTGGTCCAATGGCAAAATCAATTAAAGGCCTTGAAATGGTAATGCAGGCAATTTGTGGTAAGTCAATAAACCAAGAGTATCCTGATACTCCCTTTAACGTAGTTAAATCCCAAAATCCTAATGAATTATCTATCGCCATAACATCAAATTTTCCAACGATACCAACAGATAATCGAATAATCAAACTAATGGATAGGATTCACCAAGAGCTAAATCAAAACAAAATAAAATGCAGTTTTGAACCTAATTATTTACCACTGAAAAGAATTCAAATGGCTCATAATATATTTTATCTTCAATTATCAGAGAGTAAAATTCTTGACGAAACACTAAAATCATCTGCAACGGATAAATCTCCAAAGTCATCACAAATTCTCGCTGCAACGCAAATTAGAGATGATTGTCGAAATCAGGTAAATCAATTTTTAGATAAATATGATGCTTGGATTGTTCCTGTAACTTCTGTGCTTCCATTTGATCATAATCCCAACCATGATAAATTAAAAATAAATGAAAACCTAGTTTCCTATTGGCAAGCAACCATTTCATATTGTATTCCTTTTACATTAACTGGAAACCCGGTTATTACTTTACCCGTGGGAATAATTGATAAATTACCCGTTGGTATACAAGTTATAGGTAAAAGATGGGAAGACGAGAAATTAATATCAATTTGCAAGCTACTCGAGGAGGTATTTGGTGAATTAAATCCCCCAAAGATGGAAAATTAAAATGGATTACTCTAAAATACCTTGAAATTTCTATTAATAAACATTATCTGATCAATTAAATTTTAATTTTCCCATGACTTTTTGATTATTAATTTTAAATAACACTCATACAATGAGGATTTTATTGACCAATGACGATGGGTATGATAGTTGTGCGTTAATACCAACTATTGAAGCCTTGGAAAAGGTCGGGACTGTGGATGTTGTGGTTCCAGAAAAACAACAATCATGGACGTCTAAATCTAATTTGAGGAGAAAAAGAGATTTAAAGTTACAAAAGAAAAAAATTCAGGGGAAATTGATCACGATCTTAGATGCAATGCCTGCAGACTGTGCAAATTTTGGTATTTATAAGGATGATAATTTGCCTGATTTAGTGGTTTCAGGTGCAAATATTGGGATGAACATTGGATTAGGGATGTTTTTTTCTTCCGGGACAATTGGGGCAGCCTTGGAAGGATTATTAGCTGGAATTCCATCGATAGCAATAAGCTGTCCTTTCCAAAAGGGAAAAAAACCGGTTGAAAATGAGTTTGCTATATCGCTTAAATCCTTACCAAAATTAATTGAAGTATTCACGAAGGAAAGATTGGAGAATCTATGCATGATGTCATTAAATTTACCATTGGGTGAAGATAATCAATTATTTTCCGCGGTTTCCATAGATAATTTTCATTTTGGAGCATTACTTGAGATAGATTCAAACGGTTATGTTCAACCAAAGCATTACTATGATTTACCTAGTCCTCATGGCAAAAATGAAGGAACTGATATTTGGGCGAAGATAAATGGTTTGAGTTCAGTTATCGGATTAAATTCAATGGCTCAATTTATTGATAAAGCTATCATGCACGACTGGCTTATGACAAATGGTTTAACAAAATAAAAACTTCCCGAATTAACATTTTTTCTGAAATAACTTTAGCATCAAATTCCAGTCAAAATGCATTTTTATTTACGTATCCTAATAAATAATAAATTTCATATGTTTTCATGGATGTAAAAAATATTCTTTGGAATATATCTTCTTGGAGACTTTATTTTATACGAGGTCATTCAAATTGGTTTGCGTACATTTTTAGTCTACTTAATTTTATTACAATTAGCTTCTACTTGTTAATTGAGAGTTTAACGATCGTTCCAGATAGTTTTAGACTTAGACATTATGTTCTTGCATTTGTATTATTCTACACGCCATTGGCGATGATAGTTGGATACATGGATATGAAAAAAGGTACGTATCGGGTCGAGCAGAAGATGGCCAAGGATTTATCCCCAATCTGGAAAGAATTATTTGAAGATATGAAAGTCTTGAGGGAGGGACAGGCAATAATACAGAAAAAAATATCAGAAATCATTAAGAATTAACAAATTATAAGTGATTTTATTATTCTTTTATTTTAAAATAGGCATATTTGAATAAATCATGATATACTCAAAAATTATCTCTGAAGCATTGGGAAAG
>CAZRLL010000110.1:0-12802 GCA_964600735.1 uncultured archaeon | reverse complement strand
ATATAAAGCTAATGGCTGATTTAAATAAAATACATCATCACTTTAGAATACGGTTCTTTTTATCATTGCTATTGACGGATCTAATCTCTGGTTACTCATTCTATCACAAATAATCTCAACAATCAGCTTTGGAGTTTCCCGAATTGGCTTAGCCACCATCTTAGTAGATGAAACCCCTCCTGGTTTTGATAGAACAAATGCGTTGGGAAAGCAGGCAACATCCAGAAATCTATCTGGATTTGTTGGTCCAGTATTAATGGGAATATATTTACGTTATGGTAACCAAGAATTTTTGGGCATTGACATAATTCAAAGTGGTTTCTTAATATTAGTCGTTTTTTCGGTAATTGGTATATTTGTCTCACTTATCTTACCTCAAACTTCTCAAGAAAATTTACAAAAAAATCGGATGGCAAGTATTTCAGATTTTGATCAAGATCAGAAAAAAATGCAAGTGGCTTTTGGTATTGAAGAGGCCATTATTGGCTTTACTAGCGGATTAATCGTCCCTTTTATTGATTATTACATCCTATACGAATTCAATCCTCGTCGTGACTTATGGGGACTTGTTTTTGGAATATCAAATTCTTCAATCGCCTTGGGAACATATTTAGTAGGGAAGTATGCAGAAAAATATGGAAAAGGAAATACTGTCATGGCTCTTAATGCGGTTGCACCAATATTAGCACTAGGTATTGCATTCTCACCCACCTTTGCTGTAGTTAGTGTTTTCTATATCGCTAGAACAACATTTGCCAATGCTGTTCAACCAGCTTGGGAAAGCTGGTTTTTTGCACACACTCCAGATACGGTAAGAGGAAGAACTATGTCAGTAATCCAGTTAAATCGGCGTTTGACGCGAGCGGGAGGGACTGCACTTGGTACTCTATTATACGCGGCTATGGGTACAATCCTCTTTCCGTTAGGTTGTTTATTTTATCCCATAGCAATGTCCATACCAAGAGGAGTGGAAAAAACAATTGTTAATAATCCCCATGTAAATCTAGAGCAATTCAATTCAGAAACTAATTAGTTAATTTTGTCAAAAAAATCTGGGTAATTCTAGAATGATAAATGATTAAAAAATCCAAGGAATAAATAGATAGGTTAGCCAAACAGTTCCGAAAACTTTCGAAATATATTTTGCGCGGTCTCATCCAAATTAGGTCGTATTGTCTCGATTGCATTAGTTATAGAAAGAATATCAAATAACTCATTTGCGCAGGAAGTGATTTCCTTATTTATCATTACACTAGTGTTAGGATCTACATTTTTCACAAAAAAGCTGATATTAAAATCACCTCGATGTTTAACTAAAACGTTTGCTCCACCCAACTCTAGTCCTCCTATTGTCTCCTCTTCAGAAAACATCTCTTCTCCCACACTTTCTAAACTTGCCACAAGACCAGCTAGCATTTCCTGTTCAAATTGAATCTTTTCACCGTCATATTCCCAAAACTTTTCGTAAATCAATTCAATGGTTTTGGTGATCAGAATTCCATGCAGTTCTGGTTTGCTTTCCACTTTATATGCTTCCTCGTCTTTACGGAGTATTGTTCTAGCAATTGATATCTGATCTGCTGCACCTTCAATTCCCTCACCAATAGTAGACAATTCTTTTATATCTAATGATTTTTCTAATCCGGTTCTCGTCCATTTAAGTATTTTATCAAAAGAACCAAACCATTCCTTATAAGGTAACATATAAGTAATTAATCCACTATTTAATCCGGATATCACATTGGAGGATGTTTTCATGTCCCTTATCCGATATATTATTTGGATTGATGGAGCAATTTCTTTGGCAAACTCTGCAAAATCTAGGGGTTGACGTCCTGAAAGAATAGTCGAATCTAGCAAAACGACTCCACAATTTTCATTTTGTAATATTTTTATTGCTTCTTCCTCTAGAATGGTTGTTTTTACCAGCAATTCCTTTTTTTCTAATTTTTGTCTAAGTTTATTTTGTTCCTTGGCATCGCTACCATAAATTAATATAATTTGACCTTCAATTTTACTTATTTCTTTAGGTTGTTTAGTTAAATCTATTTCGTCTCCGTCTTCAAATTCTTTAACAATTTGATCAATAGAATTCTCACTTTCTATACTAATCTGAATTTCAGAAAATTCAGAAGAAGCTGCTAATATAATTTTATCAACAACTTGTGATATTTTATCTTCGACTTTTTCAACATTATGTCTGGTTAAATTTCGAACAAAAATTGATAGCTGAATGTCTTCATGAAATCTAAATATTACTGAAATACCACCAAAATTGATCTCTTTAAGTGGTTCTCGACTAGTGAACAGCTCCTTTCCCATTAAAGTTATACTTGAGAGATATCCTGCAAATAAAATATCATCTTGAGCTAGAAATTCTTCGAAAAATTTAGAGTATTTCGGAACGGACATCGAAACTATCATTATACCTACAAATTTTGCAGATATATTTTCATCCGCAAAGGATAAAGAGGGATCAAGAAGCAAATAGCTAGCCTTGCTTAATTTTGGTGGTTGACTTACAAATGAAGTTAATGTCTTACTAATATCGTATTTCGCCTCTTGTTCAGATATTAATCGGTATATTGAATCATAAGTGAGAGGATGAGTCAAAAATGCATCAACGGACCCATAATTCATCATTTCTGCAATATTAGATGATTTTGGTTTCTTTGATATGACAATTATCCGAGCGAGTGAATGGTTTGTACGAACCGCGTTTGATACTTCGACTGTATTCATTGCCTTAGCATCAGAATCAAGTATGATAATTACAAAATTTTCCTGAAGTAAGAAAGAAATTGCGTTATCAATATTATACACATGATAAAGGTTGTATTTGTCACCCAAATGTATTCCAATCTCATCATAGGTATCCTTGCTACCTATCAGGAGGATTTTTATTTGTTCAACTTGGAAGGATTCCTCATCTGTGAATAATGAATCTATATCAGAGGTGGGATCACTGTCCATTAAATATATAACGCAAAATCCGATATATATAGGTTTTTCAAATATAAGGCTTGTATTCTCGCTTAAAGAACTATTATTGTTAGATTTATTGTCTGATTTCACAAATTAATTTAGAAAATCGATTTCATGGGATAAATTTGGACACATTATCTGGATTTGCGTATAACTAATGTTATAAGCAATTTATCAGGATCTTATATCGTTATGACATATTATATATTGAAATTCTATATTTATATGATCATATATTCATTTATCCAGTAGTCGGAATGATACAGATATCAATTCTATCTGTTATATGTTAAATAATTACTCAGCAAAACCTGTGAATACTAGTAACAAGTAACAATTTTTCCAAGAATAATTGACTTACAACTTTCGTGACATGATGTCCAATCGAGTAATATAATTAATTTTGTAAACTTTGGTTTTGTGCATTTACTTATTATTTCAATACATATATTCAATTTTTATTCCATATTGACGGTTTTTTGATCATTTGATTTAATTTTTATCGTTTTATGATGATTCATTATAATTTGTGATAATTTTTAATTATATATAATAATATCTAAATAAATTTGATTAGTTTATTTGATTTAATGCCCATTATTATCACGTTTTTTGACCAAGCTCTATATATTTTTAAAATGATATAAAATATTTTTATTATTAAAAATGGAATTGCACTATATGAGCCTGAATTATCATTTCAATAGAACTTCAACATTTTTCCTAATAAACATAATAATATTATTAGCATTATTTGGTGGGCAAGTTCAAGTATCCGATGCTGGATATAATCATGTTTCAGATAATAATATAACAGAAAACATTGCTTTAGACAACTCGGATGTAATTATACCATTTATTGAAGTATCAAATGTTACAATTGATGGCATTGTATCCGAATATGAATACAGTTCTTTCCATTCCGAACCCATGATACAGAATTCTTCTGCAATAATTTACGCATACTGGGAATATAATAACGATAATCTAACGGTTGCCATTGTTGCTCCTGATCAAGGTTGGGTTGCTCTGGGAATTGGGCCACACATGAGTGATTCTAATATGATAATTGGTGGGTATAATGGTACCGCAGCATATATTGTTGATTTGGTTGGGACAGGAGGAGTGTCTCATGATGAAGATATCAATGTTGGCGGAAGTGATGATATCTTGGAATTCGAGGCAACTGAAAATGCAACCTCAACAACTCTTGAATTCATAATCCCCCTAGATTCTGGCGATGAAAATGACACTCTCCTGGAGGATTCAAAAACATATTCCGTATTCTTTGCGTACAAAGCAGATGGAGATTATATTGAGCCCACAATGGGATCGATCCATTCTGGTTACTCAAGGCACTTTGATGCAACTCTTACCACACTTGATGATGGTGATAGCTACGAAGTCGGTGAGTTCGATACATCGATGACCTTTGGGAATGGATCTAATATTATCATTGACGGAGTTATTACAGAGGGAGAATATACCCAATCATTTATTGAAACAAAATCGGGAATTACTGTAAATTGGGAACATACAGAAACGAATATGACTATTGGACTAAACTCACCAGGAACAGGTTGGGTTGCATTTGGGATTGGGGATGAAATGGAGGGATCTACAATGATAATGGGTGGAGTAGCAGATAATTCGCCCTATTGTGCAGACCTAGTTGGGTTGACTTTTTGGGAACATGTTGAGGATACAACCCAAGGTGGAGAAGATAACATATTGGAATGTGATGCCAAGGAAGATGAAAGTTCGACAACTTTAGAATTCATTTTACCTTTTAATTCAAGTGATACTCTTGATCCTGTGATAGAACAGGGAAAGGTTTACAATATGTTTCTTGGAAATCATCGAGGTAGTGATTCGATTACCACCCAACACACTGGTCGATCGGATGTTTTTTCAGTTTATCTGCGGCCTCCGGCATTAAATGTTGAGACTATTTTAACATTGCAAGTTCCTGATAGTGTAGAACATGGACATAATTTTACAATATTTATCGAATTAAAGGAATTAAAGGATCAGACTAAAGTGCTTGAAAATGTCCCGGTGATATTTTTCATGGAAACTCAATTTGATTTGCTTGAATTGGATGAAGTATTAACTGATAGTACAGGTAAGGCAAATATCACTTACTCTAACCCACACTTGGAGAATGAACGAACATTTGGTGCAAAATCCAGGGAACAAATTAAAATCCAATCAGGTGAGGTACTGGCATATATGAGCAATGAAATCACTAAAATAATTGATTTCTTACCTGGAGAGGAAGAAGAAGAGCCATATTTTCGGGAATTATCCAGACAGGCAATACTAGTTGCTTTCTGGACAGCTGGTGTAGTTATCTGGGGATCATTCACCTATAGTATTTGGGGTATGATAGAAATTTTCCGGGATAGAAATTCACGAGATAGTGATGAAGAAGATGATCAAACTCGAGGTGAAGATTAATAATGACAGATGAAGTTGATCAAAAAAGAAGAGGGTTGCTTAAGAAAGGAGCATTGGGTTTGGGAGGTATTGCGCTGGCAAGTGCCTCGATCTACAGTTGGGTTGATTTTATCGCACTACCTAGTGGGGATAGAGGAGCTGGTACAATCTCTACAGATGTACCGGATGACCCTAATAAGCATTGGGGCTTTGTTATAGACCTGTCAAAATGTGACGGTTGTGAAGATCTGGATCCACCAACCGACGACCCTACTGGTGAAAAACCCCGTTGCTCATATGCTTGTCGAAAGAGTCATTATTTTATGAAAGCTGATCCAGCTCAGCACTGGATCCGAGTCTATAAACTAAAAGAGAGTCCTGAAATAGAAGAATTCTTTTTCCCTAAGCCCTGTCAAAACTGTCAGGAAGCTCCTTGTCATAGAGTTTGTCCAACAGGTGCCACATATCAAAGAAAGGATGGAACTATACTTATCAATCACCCTAAATGTATTGGTTGTAGGATATGTATGGCAGCCTGTCCCTATGAAACTAGATTCTTCTGGTATTCTGAACCTATAGTTGATGAAGGTGCAGAGGAATACAAGTATTCTAAGGAGTATGCTGTGCGTCACACAAGGGGTACGGTGTCTAAGTGTGATTTATGTGTACATAATGCATACGCTAATCAACTTCCTCATTGTGTATCTGCATGTCCGAATGGAGCGATATACTACGGTGATTTAAATGAAGATGTGGTTTCTAATGGACGAGAGCTGCTACCTCTACACGAGACAATAAACAATAATGGAGGATATAGGTACAAGGAAGATGAGGGGACAGAACCCTCGGTATACTATCTTCCAGTAATAGCTAGCAATTTTAGTAAACAAAATACATCACTAAAACTTGAGATTGGGAATAATTTGGTAAATGATGAACTTTCAGTTGTCGTTGGGGCAGAGGGTCAAAATGGAGAGCCCATCAAATCCACAAAAATTATCATAGAAAAAGAAACTACATTTGGTCCCATGACCATAGCAGAGGGACTAACAGATATAGATGGTGTCTTTTCTTGTTCAATCAAATTATCGTCAAACGATCATATAATTAAAGCTCGAATGAAAGAAACAGAAAGATATAGAAGAAATGAGGTGTCAAAACATGTCAGATGAAGTTTTAACGTTAGAAGAAAAATTGATGGCTCCTTTGATGGGTGCCACCAAGGGTTATTATGCCGTTGTAACAACATTCCTCTTGGTTGGTCTTATTGGAGTGATTGCATGGATAATTCAATTAATTGATGGACTAGGAGTGACTGACTTAAGTCAGCGTGTTTTTTGGGGGATTTACATATCCAATTTTATATTTTTCATTGGAATATCGTATTCAGGTACTTTGATTTCCGCGGTTCTGCGATTAACTGGAGCAGAATGGAGAACACCTCTTACCAGAATTGCAGAACAGATTACAGTGATTGGCATTGCTGTTGGATTTACTTATATTCTCTTTGATATGGGACGACCAGAGAGAGTAATATTGTTACCCTTTGCACAGCGGTTGCAATCTCCCTTATTTTGGGACTTCCTAACTGTTTCAACATATTTAACGGGATCATTAATCTACTTTTATCTGCCTTTAATTCCAGATTCAGCCATCCTTCGTGACCATTTTTATGAAAATCGACCTAATGATCCAAGAAAATTCCTTTATCGTATTCTGGCAATAGGGTGGAAAGGTACTGAAAAACAGAAACATGTACTTAACCGTTCAATTAGTTTTATGTCGATTATACTGATTCCAATTGCAGTGATGAGCCATACCGTGATTGCGTTTATTTTTGCGGTGACGTGGCGTGTAGGTTGGCATAGTACTATTTTTGGACCGTATTTTGTTGTGGCTGCGATTTTTTCTGGTACTGCTGCAATAATTGTGGCAATGACAATATTAAGGAGAGTCTACAATCTTCAAGAATACATTACTTTCCGACATTATCGAAATCTAGGTTATATATTGTTTTTACTACTGGGTACATATTTTTATTTTACAGTAACAGAGTATTTCATAACTGCTTACCGGGGGATTACACACGATATGGAGTTGTTAGAGGCCATGTTTTTTGGTGAATATGCCTGGTATTTCTGGTTCTTCATTGTCTTTGGGATGATAGTTCCCGGTATTACACTGCTTATTGCTTGTTGGAAGTATGAGAGTGAAAAATCGGTTTTGGCAATATTTTGCGCCTCTTCATTGATTGTTATCGGTATGTGGGTAAAACGTTACATTATCATAGTTCCTGCCCTTGCTAGACCATATGTTGCACAAGAATGGACTTTATATAGCCCCTCTTGGGTTGAGTGGGCCATTACTTTTGGAGGGCTTGCTACTTTTGTTTTGGCGTTTGCATTTCTTGCTAAATTATTCCCTATAATATCAATTTGGGAATTGAAGGAAGAGCAAGAAAAAAAAGAAATTGCCAAAATTAGCAAGATATTGAAAACTGGAAAACTTTTGGAATAAAAATCAATTAATTTGTTCATATCTTTTGAGATATTTAGGTCCATAGATGATTTTACACTTAGCCTTTTTTGCGATTGATTTTATCATACCGTTAAAAATGTAGACATGGAAAGGTAATACTGCTTGCCAGTACAGTATTCCACCCAATCCATGGGGAGCAAAACATGCAATTTGATCCAAAATTACTTTGTTATTACTTTTTTTTGTTAGTTTAAAATTTAAGGTTGCATGTCCTGGTAATTTCATTTCTGCACTTAACAATAATTCTTTTTGTTTAACCACTCGTCTTATTCTCCAACAATCCAGAATTTCTCCTTGATTAAGGATGTTAGGGTTAATACGACCCCGACGTATACCCGGACCCCCAACAAATTCATCAAGAAAACCCCGAAATTTCCACAAAATGTTACCATGATACCAACCATTCTTACCTCCAATTTTACTAACAGTTTTCCAAACATCATTGATATCTCCCTCAAGGACTGCCGCTCTCCGATCAAAGAAAAGAGATCCCCCACTCCATTCTGGATCTCCTATGTAGCTCCATGACATCGGAGGTCGCCAACCTTCAGATTGAAAAGTATCGTGTAATAAGACCTGTTTTATTTCAACTAATGTGCGTCTAATCGCCTCTCTTGGAGATAATAATACCTGTGGTATGTATTCTGTAATCTTGTTATTATCACATATAACCTCATTTCTCAAGCTTTCTACTAGTGGTGCGATGATTGATTGATCAATTGGGATTAACCTGCTGATGAGGAACGAAGTACTTTGAAGCGGATCATTTACTGGTAGTGATATAACCATTCTTTTATTAAGATTAGCCTCAATCGCATATAGATCCATCAATTCGCGATAATTTAGAATCTTGGGGCCACCGATATCAAATGTTTTGCCTATGGTTTCCTCATTTTGAGCACAACCAATTAAATATTCAATCACATTTCTGATAGCAATTGGTTGATTATTTGTGTAGACCCATTTTGGTGTGATCATCACCGGTAATCGGTCGACAAGATATCTTAACATTTCAAAAGATGTGCTTCCCGAACCAATTATCATAGCTGCTCGAAGGACCGTAGTTGGTACATTGCCAGCTTGGAGTAAGTTTCCAACTTGAGCCCTAGATTTTAGGTGTTTACTGATATTTTTTGATTCTGCCCCTAACCCTCCCAGATAGATAATATTTTCTGCAGAGGCTTTGTATGATGCATGAGCAGTATTTCTTGCTGCTACCCGGTCTAAATGCATGAAATTAGTTGATTTCGGATACATGCTATGAACTAAGTAATAAACTACTGAAATCCCTTTACATGCATCTATTAAAGATTCCTGATCAAATACGTCTGTGTAAATTACCTCAAGGTTGGGATGATTAAACCAAATTCTGTTTTTAATCTTGTTTAGGTTTCGATATGTAACCCGAACGGGATAACCTATGTCTAGTAAAGATGCAACTAATCGATTACCAACATAACCAGTACCTCCTATTACCAAGATTTTTTTATTGTTCTTGATCATTCGATCAACTAATTACTACAAGTTATATTTAATCCAAAATTATATGAAGTTAATTTTAAAATTTATAACGATTTCTCAATTTTTATGATATTTCTGAGCATTATAACAATTTTTCTAATCATATTTGTTTTAATATTATTATAATTCTTTGATAATTTTTATTAATTATGAATAAATATCATAAAATGATTGTATACTAAAACATATGATCAATTATCCGATATAATTGAATTTAAATGAATATTTGTGTTAATAATATGTTTTATTGCACAAAACACATAAGAAAATTTTGGAGATTTGTTTTAAAATGTTTTAATCAAACAGAATATAGTGTGGATTGTCAATATTTTGAAATAACGATTAAAAGGAAATATTAAAAATTTAATTTGTTGATTAATTTAGGGAGTACAACGGAGCTGGAGTCTATAAAAATAAAATCTGTATATTTAGTAAGAATTGGATTTGGGTTTATTTCAACGAGAGGTTTATTTAAATTATAGACAATACTTACTATTCTATTAGGAATTGTTGTTGCCAGTGTGGTTCCTATGACAAAGAGAAAATCGGTTTTAAACGCAAATTCAATAGCTGTTTGTGCTTTAAATAGCTCTTCTGAATAAAATTCATCAAACCATAGTACATGCGGTCTAAGAATTGAATTACACAATGTGCATATAGGAATTATATTATTATTATTCGGTTTGTAATCTATCAATTTCATTGAATGTTCTTGGTTAAGATCACTACAACGGTATTTGAATATATTTCCATGAATTTCAATTATATTTTTGGTACCCGCACGAATATGTAAATTATCAACATTTTGGGTAACAAGTAAAAAATTTTTTCCATTTTCGGTTGCCCATTTCTCTAGTTTCGTTATCGTATGGTGACCCTGATTAGGAATAGCGTTCATACAAACTTTTTGCCTATGATGATACCATTTCCATAGTTCATCTGGCATTTTTCTAAAGAAATAATTGGTTGCCATTTCTTCTGGATAATAATTTTTGGAACCTATGCTCCAGTAACCGTCTTCTCCACGAAATGTAGGGATACCACTTTCTGCACTTATTCCAGCTCCAGTTAGAATCAATATTGTCTGAGCATTTTGAAAATGATCAATCAACTTGGATAGTAATTTTATCGATTTCACCCATTATTATTTTTTGATCAGATCATCGATTTATTAATTTTGCAAGATTTACCATGTTTACTCGACATCTTACACCTGAAAATTAGGGCAAATTATAAATCAATTTGCTATCTGAATAGAAATATAATTATTACCAATTTGTTTAATTTAAAATCAATGTCCTAGACAATAAATAGTCCAGAGAAAAATGTTAGATCGTTTTCCAGTAAGCAGATATAGATTATAAAAAAACGTTAAATCAGATGATTAAATCCTCTATTTCATTTGGATATATAGTTAAGACTTCAGCACCATCTTCTGTCACAGCTAGTGTATCGCTGTGTCGAAATCCACCCACCCTGTTATCATAAAATCCTGGCTCACAAGAAAATACCATACCGGGCGTCATTATAATGTTATCGCCGATGTCTAGAAATGGTCGTTCATGTCCCTCAATACCTAGTGCGTGTCCGGTGTGATGTTGGGTCAGATTGCTATATCCTCTTTCTTTGATAAATTCCCTAACTGTTTTATCCACCTTACTACAAGTAATTCCGGGTTTGATGGCTTCAAGAGCAATTTTTTGGGTAGCAAACATAACATCAAATAATTCTTTTTGTTTTTTCGATGGTTCTCCCATGAACATTGTCCTTTCCAATTCTGTATAGTACCCATATACATTAGCAGTGGCTCCTGTTACTAAAACATCCCCTTTTTTGAAAACAAGACCTTGGGTTTGAGCATGGGGAAATGCAGAATGGATTCCAATTTGTCCTCGATAACCAGCTACAGTAGGAAACATGCTCCACCCTCTTGGTTTATAACCTTCCCCCAAACTTTTTTGCATTTTCTTAGATCCTTCCAAACTGGCTTTAATAGACACATCAATTTCGTTTTCACCCACATCTGTATACTCCTGCAGAAGATAATGGGTTTTAGCTGCCCATTTTGATGATTCTCTTATTAACTGAATTTCAACAGGTTCTTTTATTATCCTCATATCAGTAACAATATTTGGTAGTACATTTACCGAATGTCCTAATACTTCATCTAGTTTGGGGCCCAGATAACCCCAATAACCTGAGGATCCCGGAGCTTCGGTGGCAAAATTATCTTTTTTTATCACTAATTGATTTTTTAGGTATTCTACTAGATGTTTCATAGGGTGAATTTCACCCGGATAATCATAGTATGAGGTAATATTTGATATAAATGGGACTTGATGTTCAGCATGCTTAATTTCTAGTGCGGGTAAAAAAAAGTGGACTTCACCATTGTGTAGTATCAAACAAAGTGGTCTTTCGGTGGGTATAAAAGAAAAACCAGTTAAATAAAAGATATTATGCGAATTAAACACTAAATATGTATTAATGTTCTTCTTTTCCAATGTTGAGACTAATCTTTCAATTCGATTTTTATGATGTTTAGGTGTTAAGTAAGTAATTGTCATCAATACATCCTCAAATCATTGGAATTTGATTAATATTTTAGATTAGTTACTGATTATTAATATTATGGCCTACTACTTTCAATTAAAAGAATATTATGAGTTGATTAGAATAGTAAAGAAAACCGAATCTGATGATCTGTACTCTCGCATTATATGGACAAGTATAGACAAGTTGAAATTTATTTTGCTTTTATAAGTTTTGATTTAATCAGGTTTAATATGAATTTAAATTGAAATCGATATATAGTGAAATGATAAAGTTATATGGTTATCTGATATTGATATCATTTTTTATTTCAATTATTCCAATCAAGGGATATGCTATACCCAATACGTTCACAAATTTACAAGGAGAACAGGAAGAGTACAATGTTTTTAATGGTAAGGCATTATTAATCGAAGCATTCGCCACTTGGTGCAGTCATTGTAAAGAAGAACACAAAGAATTGGATAAATTGTGGGAAAGTGATAAAAATGCCACCTTTCAAATGATGTCACTATCAATCGATGGTGAAAAAGACAATTTGGATAAAATTAATGACTATCTCGTAGATTATCCCAGTCCATGGGTAATTGGATGGGATAAAGCTGAGAATTTCAAAAAACAGTATAACATTCAAGCCACACCAACTATGCTATTGTTTGATGCTCAAGGAAATTTTGCCAGCTGCTGGATTGGAGAAAAATCTTATGAATCGATGTCTTCAGAAATAAGTTCATTTCTAATTGATCCTGCGGAATATGTAAATGAT
>CAZRLL010000109.1:4408-12812 GCA_964600735.1 uncultured archaeon | reverse complement strand
CTGCAATTGATGCTTATTTTAATAGTGATATTTCGGATAGGGATGCAGCTGCTGATTTTGCTGCTGAAATGATACGGGCATTTTCTAGACACGCTGATGCAATTGCCCAAGCAAGGATAATTGATGCATCCGGACTAGAGGTCGTACGATATAATATTGATATTGACCGTGGTGAAGTTGCCCCTGGTGTTACCAGTGAACAACTGCATAGAATAGAGGGTGCTGATTTACAGGATAAAAGCAGTAGCTCATATTTTACTGAAACCAAATCCATGTCAAATGGTGGTGAATATATATCTCATATCAATTTAAATCGTGAATTAGGTCAAGTTCAGACAATCAACGGTAATGTTGTTCCTGTGGTTAGGCATGCCACGCCAATTTATATAAATGAGATTTTTATGGGTATAGTTGTTGTAAATTTTTATATTCAACCAATTTTTGATGAAAGCTACGACATAACTTCCTCAATTTATCCAAAATCTCAAATAGCAATTGTAGATGGATCTGGAGATTATCTATTCAATCCTTCTGGAGATGTTTGGACTTCCAGCGAAAACTTGGATAAGGGCGAAACTTTTGTTAACCAATATTCCAGTGGTTCCAGCTTTCTGAATACTAAAACTAAAGATAAGGAAGTTGGTAGTGATATTATCGTTTCTGAACAAATAGAAGTTGGATTTTTTGATCAAAGTTTTGAATTATTCACAGTTATGGTCACTCCTAGTAGTTTTATCACATCAGATATTGATTCTACTCTTATTATTATAATAACGGTCATTCTTGTGATAGGTCTTGTTGGAGCAGGAATCGCATTTTTTGTGGTTCAAGGTATTAAAAACACGGTTATTAATCCTGTAACTAGAATCGGGGAAAGTGCAAGAACTATGGCTCAAGGTGATTTATCTCAACAGATGGAAAATATTACAAACCAATCTGATGGATTTGGTGAGTTATCAACAAACTTTCAGATGATGCAGGGCAAAATTCGTGAAATAATTAAATCATCTCAAGATTCTATCTCTATTTTAACAAGTACAAGTGATGACTTACTCTCTGGTACTGAACAAATTAATGCTTCTTCAGAAGAAGTCGCCAGCACTTCTCAAGCAATGAGTAATGGTGCAACATCTCAAACAGAATTGATATCTGAAGTCAATGAGGATATATCTGGTACAAAGTTATTAGTGGCAGAAATCGTGCGAAAAATCCAAAATAATACAGATGAAGTAGCACAAATTGCCCTACAAACTAATATACTGGCGTTAAATGCTGGGATCGAAGCATCACGGGCTGGAGACTACGGTAGAGGATTTGCGGTGGTTGCTGAAAATGTAAGAAAATTAAGTGATCAATCAAAAATTGCTGCAGAACAAATTGCACTAGTAGCAGTCGAAATCCAAGAAAGATTACAAAATTCCTTCGATAAGATTTCAACGAGCATGGTAAATATTGTTAGTGTTAGTGAAGAAACTGCTGCATCCGCTGAAGAAGTAGCTGCTGCCGCGGAAGAAATGACTGCGACTACTGAAGAATTATCATCTGCAGCACAAGAATTAACTTTTCAAGCAGATAAGTCGAAAGACATGATCAGTCAGTTTATTCTATAAATATCCTTTATTCTTGAACTATCCAGTGTCTTAGTATTATTCTATCAAAATAAATTTACATCTATCCTATTCTTAAGCAATACGAGGTCACATTTTTCGGCTTAAAAAATCCCCTATTAGTTCTAGAGTACGGATTCGTCCCTTAATATCTGAATAAGATCCATGTCCTTCATCAGCCCACTCCTTATATTCAAAATCACCATCTTTTCCTTCTTTCTTGCCCAATTTCAAAAGACGATCTCTTACATTCCGTGATTCCTGCACCGGACACCTTGGATCATTAGCACCATGAACTAGTAATAATGATGATTGAATATTTTCTACATAATTTAGTGGAGATCTTTCATCCCAAAGTGCTTTATCTTTTTCAGGATCACCCATTTGAACCCGTAAAAAATATTTGAAATGCTCTTTTGACCGTTTATACATATTTCTCAGGTGGCTAACTGGAATCCAAGAAATACCTGCCTTCCATAGATCTGGGGATTTTGTTACGCATACAAGAGTCGCATAACCACCATAGGATCCTCCTAATACAGCAACACGGCTTGGGTCTACAGAAGAATTGTCAACTAGCCATTGTCTTCCTGCTACCCAATCTTCGTGATCTTTTCCCCCCCAATCTCTCAAACAAGCATCTCTAAATTCAACACCATAACCTATTGATCCCCTAACATTCGGGAATAATGCTACATAACCTAGATCAGCAAAATATTGAGCCATTATCGAGAACATCATGAAATATTGCCACGTTGGACCTCCATGAGGAACTAATATTCCAGGATATTTCTTATGAGGATCGAAATCTTTAGGTTTGTAGATAATAGCAGGAATTTTAGTTCCATCGGAACTCTCATAGTAAAAATGTTCCCCATCTACAATAAAAGCTGGATCAATTCCTCCAAAATCGGTCTCCAGTAATGTTTCGGTGGTATCTTCCTCCATGTCCACCATTATTAGAGAAGAAGGACTGGATGGGCGATTTATAGTAAGAATAAGATGTCGTTCATCCAATACTTCAGAACCTGTAGCTGTACCTGGAGGAAAATTAAATTCATTTCTTACTCCAGTTTCAATATCATAGATTACCGGGAAAATTGAAGCATCTTTATTTCGCAAACAAATCAAAGAATTTCCATCTTTGGATAATTTTTGTGCAGTTTCATTGTTATTTCCATTACCAAAATATTTGATTTCCTTTGAATCCAAATAGTAAATTGCTGGTTGGTTTGATCCACTAGCATCGGTTGTGAATGCAAAGGATTTACCATTTGCTGCCCAATCTGCAAAATAGTCCTGACTACCAATTTTTATATGGACAACTCTTTCAATCCAAGTCCCATCAGGATTTGCGAGATAAATATCTCTATTCTTTAAGTTAGCATCTTCATTACCACTATACGCAATAAGTGTGCCCTCAGGATTAAAATGGCCACCCCCAGCAGGATTTTCATGAGCTGTAATTTGTTGATATTCAGTTCCATCAACACTCAATCTATATACATTCATCTGTCCATCACGATTGCTGTTAATTGTGTACCAGTTTCCATCGGGTGAGGAATGAATAATATGTTCCTCAGATTTAGGTGAATTTGTTAATTGCTTAACCTCTTTGTTCGATACATCAATTTCATAAAAATCATGATTTTCATCCCCCTGTTTGTCTTTTGTGAATATTATTTTTGAATTATCTCGAGACCAAATATAATCTGATCGAATTGCTCTTGGTAGCTGTCCATCTGATATTTGATCAATTTCTCGTGATGATAAATCCATAATAAATAATTCTAGTTTTCCTGTCTTATCCCAGTAAAACGCAAGTTTATCATTTGAATGGTTTAATTTGGGAAAATAAAAATTTGGTACGGAAGCTAATTTTTTTAGATCGAAATTAGACTTGCTTTCAATTTCTTTATCAATTTGAGTAACCATTATTTTGTTTTCGCAGATAATGTTTTTTATTTCTTTAGGTAAACTGTTAATTTGTTCGATTGCTTTGGAAAATTCTGTTGATAACAATTAATCAAACAAATCCTCGAAATATTCACCTTCAATCCATAACAATGTTTTTAATTAAAAATTTTATTTTTAAAATGCTAACATTGGGTGACTGATGCTAATTGACTGATAGTCCAATCGAAAAAAATAACCAACTTTCTCATTCTGCATTACAAAATATATATAATTCTGCTCCTATTGGAATTTTAGTAATTAAAGAAAATCGAATTTTGTATCTGAATCCTCACTTATTAGAATTACTGAGGTATCAATCATCAGATGAACTAATTGATATGCATGTATCAGATTTCTTGCCAATCAAATCTTATGAAAAGCTAGAGCGATGGAATGAGATGAGACGAGAAAAGAAATCTGTTACTGGTGAATTAGACCTTTTCTGTTTTGATAAGAATAAGTCCTTAATCCCTATTCACATTGATATTGCACGAATAGAACTCACGGAGGGATTTGGTACCTTAGTGTTTATTCAAGATATTACAAAAAGAAAGTCAATAGAAAATGAACTCGAAATAACTCTGAATCGATATCAAAATTTAATTGATTCTGCCCCAATTGGGATTTTAGTAAGCAAGGATAATAAAATTATACTCGCTAATCCATATATTTGTAACTTGTTTGGGTTTAATTCACAAGAGGAAATTCTTGGCATGGAAACTCTTATTTTAGTACCACAAGAATCGCATAGAGAAATCCTTGAAAAGAGGAAGATGCGATCAGAAGGCTTACCAGTCCCTAAAACGTATGATTTTGTGGGATTAAAACAAGATGGTAAACAGTTTCCAATTCATATCACAGTAGATGATATCGAATTACCGGAAGGTTCGGGTAGGTTAACATTCATTGAAGACATTTCAGAAAGAAAACGTGTGGATATTGAATTAATGGAAAGTGAAGCTAGATACCGAACTCTCGTGGAAAATGCACCTGAAGCAATTGTCGTTTATGATGTTGATAAGGACCTATTTGTCGATGCAAACCAAAATGCATGCGATTTATTCCAAAGAACAAGGGAAGAATTACTTAATATGGGGCCACTTCCTTTATACAAACCTTTCACCCCAGATGGCACTCCTACTTCACAGATGGTTTTTGATCGAATATCACGTGCATTAGCAGGAGAAACTATTGTCACAGAAATATTAGTTCTTGATCGGAATGATCCTGATGGAAAAGAAATTCCATGTGAATTACGAGTAGTGCAATTGCCAGCTTCAAACAAAAGATTGATTCGTGGTAGTTTTGTGAATATTGCATATCGAAAGAAAACAGAAGAGCAGTTGATAGAAAGTGAAGCAAAGTACCGAACCATGGTTGAAAACTCTCCTGAAGCAATTCTTTTGGTGGATTTCGAGAGTGGTAAATACATCGATGCAAATGAAAAGGCAGAACGATTGTTTAAAATGAATAAATCAGAGCTATTAAGCAAGGGACCAGTAGAAGTGAGTCCTGAATGTCAAGAAAATGGGAGAAAATCGATTGAATACGTTGTTGATGTTCTATCACAAGCATTAGCAGGTATGCGACCAGTATATGAATGGTTACATGTTGATTCAGAAGGAAATACTATTCCATGTGAGGTGAGATTAGTGAAATTACCGTCTTCAGAACAAACTTTAGTTAGAGCTAGTATAATAGATATTAGTGAAAGAAAGAAAGCAGAATTTGAATTACAGAATGCGAGAGAAATGTTACTCAAATCCCAGAAGATGGAAGCTTTAGGTCAACTTGCGGGTGGGATTGCTCACGATTTTAACAATGCATTAACAATTATTAAGGGCTACTCATCATTTTTACTCAAAGACATCCCGGAAGTAGTTCCATCCTATAATTATGCTAGAAAAATCCTAGAGGCTACTGATAATGCATCGATTTTAACAAAACAGCTTTTAAGTATCAGTAGAAGAAGAATGCTAAAACCCTCAATCGCTAATCTAAACCTGGTTGTAGATAGGATAAATGTGATGCTAAAACGGGTGATTCCTGGGAATATTAAAGTAATTACAGATTTAGATGAAAATTTGAGAAATGTAAAAATTGATACAGTACAAATTGAGCAAGTTATAATTAACTTGGTGATCAATGCTCGAGATGCAATGCCTAATGGTGGTAATTTGCAAATTTCAACAAGAAATAATGTTGATCATCAATATTTTACGAAATTTAGTACAGATGAGAGGATAGTTCAGAAGATGATTATGTTATCAATAAGTGATTCGGGTACTGGAATTGAGGAAGAGATCATAGATCGAATATTTGAACCGTTTTTCACGACAAAGGAAACTGGAAAAGGGACGGGGTTGGGTTTATCAGCTGCATATGGAATAATTTCTCAAAGTGGTTGCCATATTGATGTAGAGTCAGAGGTTGGCGTAGGTACAACATTCCGCATCTTCTTTCCGTGTGAAGAAGGGCCCTCAATCACAGAAGAAATGATTCCAGTGACACCATCTGAAGACCTTTCGGATAAAAAAATGACAATACTAGTAGTTGATGATGATGATCACATTCGGGCACTGGTAAGTGAAATCCTCAAAAGGAGTGGATATGGTGTATTAGAAGCAAACCACGCTAATAAGGCAATCGAAATATGTGAGAAAACCAAGCGGAGAATAGATCTGGTACTAACAGATATAGTAATGCCCGATATGAATGGATATGAGTTAATTCATCAAATCATAAATATAAATCCAGATATGAAAGTTTTGTTCATGACTAGTTATAGTGGAGATGTTTCGATAATATCAAGAGTTCAAGAAAGTGGATATAAAACGATTGAAAAACCATTTGATGATGAATACCTAGTATCAGTCATTGAGAATTTATTAAATTAAGCTACCAAGTAATGATGTATGTACAACTGCTGTCGCCACGTTTTCTGCATGGTTTTGAGTCGTCATGTTTTATTTTTGCCAAAGGTTGATATAACTCCGACATGCGAGTAATGAGCCCACGATCAAAATCTTCTGGATAAGGATTAGGGCACTCCATAATAATCATATTTAATTCTTCAACTTTCTTATAATTATAATGCCCAATACCGTCCAGCATGGGTGGATCCCGGTCAACGTCGTACAGAATTTCACCATTTTTATTTTTGTGATTAATGTGATATGCAATATTTATTGATTTTAATGCTTCTTCGATATTCTTACTAATCCCTGATGGAAAAACTGCATTTTTTGGTATTTTTTTACCAATTAGAAATAGCATACTCTCCCCTATTCTAGTTGAAACCATTTGGAATGCATTCAGCCATTTTTGTTGTGAATACCAATTTTTTTCATCTGGTACAATATTAGGTAATCCACTTTCTGCCAAGAATTCTAAGGCTAGGTCTTTAAATCCGCCCATTCCATCTACAATTGCCATTATAGTACCTCCGTTGACCTGCATTCCTTCTTCAAAAGCTTGAAACTGAACCACATTAGAAGGATGATTTAGCAAATTATAAATATTTTGAATTCTCCTTTGATAATTGAATATTCTCATACTGTGATTGATTGAAATATTTTTTTGAATTACAAATATATTATCCTGATACCATTGCATTCATAAAATAATAGTCAAGATCCTAAAGATGCAGATTTAGCATTTTTGGTGTTTGAAATGATTAGTCTTTCTGTTTTTATTTCGTAATTCTACTTAATGCAAGAAAAAGTGTTAGACAAGTGGTTGCAGCAAGATACAAAATACTTACTTATTCTTCTTTAGGATTTGTTGTTGTGATTTTGGTAGATGCATTGCTTGCCTTAGAAATAATTAAGGCAGGAGAATTGCCTGTATTCTTGCTTCTATTCGTGTTACATATGATTACAGTAGGTGCTTTGTACTTATTGGTTATCTTTCCTCAAAGATATCAAAATATCATTGGTATTACTGTGAATCCATCTACATCTTAATCAATTCCAATATGTTACCTTTTTCTTAACTTGTGGATATTTTTTTATTAAATGAATTGATAATTGCAAGCCATAAGCAGACCTTTATTGGTCATTGTAAATTAATAAGGAATAAGAATAGTAGATATGCAAGTAGAGTTGTTTTACCCAATTATTGCCGCAGCTGCATTTACAATTAGTTCTGTGTTTATCAGAAGGTTAGAACCACTAGGTTCACCTTCCCTATTGAATCTTTATAGAACAGGAATTGGTGCAATTCTATTCCTGGTAAATTTATTAATAATAAATCAGTTTTTTGAGTTATTTGATTTGCGACCAATTATTGTTTTGTATCTGATCCTTAGCGTGATATTCAATGTTGTAATAGGCGATACATTGTTCTTTAAAGCTCAAACCATTATCGGTGTCAAAATTGCAGTGCCTATAGTCAACACGTTTCCCTTACTTACAATTCTTATAGCAGTTATCATCCTTGATGAAACTTTTTCTCTAAAATTTGTTTTTGGAGGAATTATCATTCTCTCTGGTATTGTCTTGCTATCAAGTGATGTTAACGAAATGGAACCTGAATTAACTAGGCTAGAAACGATATCAGACACTTCATTAAAGGTAAAAGGATTCCTTCTCTCCTTTATTTCTGTCGTATGTTATGCATTAGGTGTAATTTATACAACAATCGCTACGAAGGATTTAAATCCTGTTGTTGCAAATTCGGTAAGATTGCCAGCTGGTGCAATTATGTTAAGTTTTATCCTTGTTAGTCGCAACCATTTAGGAGGTACTAGAAAACCTGTAATAAAAGAAAAGCAGAAGATTGCTAATAAGAAGAGATTATGGTTTCAAATGATTATTGCAGGTTTATTAGGTACATACTTA
>CAZRLL010000109.1:0-4398 GCA_964600735.1 uncultured archaeon | reverse complement strand
ACTTAGCATCTCTCTTTTTAGTTTTAAGTGTCCAAAGCTTGGGAGCTGGTAAAACAGCAGTCCTCGCATCAGTTGGCCCCATTTTCGCATTGCCCCTGGCAGTATTCTGGCTAAAGGAAAAGGTTGTGCTACAAACAGTTTTCGCGACTTTGTTAACGGTACTTGGTTTAATTATTGTATTAATCTGAGCTATGGATTGTTGTATTAAATTAATGGACTTCCAAATGATTCAAGATGGGCAATTTCAGATAGTTGTTTTCGTTTTTTCTTTCCTTTAACCACCTGCAGGTCAACTGGAATATAGCCGAATGGGATTACGGTGATTAATTTATAATTGGGAGTCATTGGTACATTCAAAATATCTTTGGCTTTTTCCCAAAAATTTGTAATCCAAACAGATCCTATCTTGTATTTCCAAGCTACAAGCATCATATTCTGTACACATCTACCTAGGTCTGATTCTAGTTTTGCATTGTGTGAGATAACTGCAATTGCCAAGGGAGCATCTTTTAAGAAGTCTCCAGAATAGGTATTTTCGGATAATTTTTGTATTTTTGCTTTATCTTTGATTACAATGAAATGCCAAGGTTGAGAATTTTTACTAGATTGGGATAACCTGCCAGCTTCAAGTATTTTTAGTATAATCTTATCCGAAATAGGTTCAGGTTTAAATTTTCTAATATCTCGCTTTTTCCTAATAATTTCTTCAACATCAGTTACATCAAACGTCTCTTCTCTCATAGGTTCAATTTGCTATTAACATCTCATTAATTATATCATGTGAGTTTGATACATTGAGAATTTTATGAATAATCATATTGCTTTTCACTTCTCCATTTGTGACTACATTTTTCACAATATTATTCTTCATAATAATTAGCAAATCATCGATTTCAGGGCTCAGATTGTCGTTTTCTGATTATTTCTCCTGATTTACAATGTGGACAAGCTGGGTGTAATTTTCATCTTTCATGTTTGATTGTCCTACAAAACCATCATTTGTCAATTTTTATACCTTTATGTTTAGTTTTATCCAAGTCAGCAAGAAATTCAATTTTTTCAAGATATTCAGTTTTATTTATTATATCAAGGAATAAGATTAATTTATGCATATAACTAAGATAAACTAGGTCCTGAGCATTATCAACCAAAAACTTGCTTTTTCCTGATGATGATCTCCTTTCGAGATAATTACCTGCTTCCTCCGAAAGTTTATCACTAGTATAGAATATCCATAGATTTGTATTTTTCATATTTTGATATCCGTACAGTTCGACAATTTTTGAGTCATCTAACAAAAAATCAAAGTATTTCTCAATTTTTTTCCGTATCCTATTATTAATTCCCAGCATTACAATATTATCAAACTTTTTAATGAATTCTATCATCAATTTTGAGGAAATGCTTGATTTTTCGTTATTTACTAAATAACTTTCATTACCTGCTACTAACATCACTTTAGCACCTATTTTGTAAAAATACTGTAGTTGTTCAAATGCATCCGACCGTTTTACCTGTACGGTAAATATCAATTGGGAGAGAGATGCGATATTTAATTCACCAAAATTTATTTTTGATTTCAACCAATTGTCCAATCTCTCATTTTCAGCGTCAATCAGTATAGATTTATGATATAAATTTAGGATTTCTCCAATCGAAATTCCATGTTTTTCCATAATAGATAATTTTAGAGCAATTCCATTGATACTTTGTACTAATACATCTAGATGGATCTTATCAATATTATAAGTGTTAAAGAATTTGATTGTTACTTCTTGACACTTATTTTCTGCGATTAGATTAGTTTCCAATTTACTATTATCCTTGATATGGATATTTCTACTGGTAGCACTTTCATTACTTAGGAACGTATTCACCTGACATTTAATTCACTCCGTGAAAAATCGGAATTCTAAGATCTCCTAGTTTATGAGGCTTAAAAATTGTTATTCTAAGTTTATCTAACCTGATATATTCAGCATTTTGATTATTCTTAACTAGGAAGGCAAGACCTCATTTTGAAATTCCTATTTGTTATATACACTCAATCATATATATTTATTTTCATTTAAGCAGTTCTAATAGAATAACTGAATTATTTTTGATGCGATCTAATCAGAAATCAGAGTGTAAAGAGAGAAAATTTCAGGAAAACCAGGTTTAGAAAAAACTGAAGGATCTTTTTGGAATTGAGATAAAAGAGAAAGGAGTGAATAGAGAATTTCGATTACACGTTCTTGACTACAACGAAATTTCTTAGAGTATATAGGAAATAGCAATAATTATGAATAAACGATTACACAAAATAAAACTTTTTAGCCATCTTTATATTAATAATCCATCACCCATGAAAATTGATCCGCAACAACCAAATATCAAGATTATTGATCAAGAGCAATCGGCTAATATAGCAACCGAATTTCATGTGCTTCACACACCGAATGAATTTTTGCTAACAATAATTGAAACTATACCTGAAATGGAATACAAAGTACCTTCAGATACGGAAGGAAAACAGGTCCCACGATTACATAATACAGCCATATACCATAAAGTAGTTGGGAGATTTGGAATGTCTCCTGCTACATTCAAAAAGCTAGTTCAGGTGATCACTCAGAACTTAACACAATTCGAAAGTAAATTTGGTCAAATAGCAATAAATCCTCCTGAAGGATTGCAATAAATCTCAACAGTTTGAAGTATTTATCTGTTTTACCTGAATAGGTACATTTTCTTAGATTTTTATCTCCTAAACCTGCTTGGTATTTTTAATTTGCCAGTAGTTATTAAATAAATTAATACACCAACTCCTGCAACTGCTCCAAGAATTGACGCAATTAAAATCATTGTTGATTCTGAGATACCATTATCTTCATCAGATTTATCAGTAGTTTCCGTTGTTTTGGTAGGTTCATCAGTATCTGTTATATCTGGTGTAGCCCCTTCGAATACAATACTATAAAGATCTGAGCTATTAGATAGACCAACATTATCGTAAGCACGGATCCAATAGGTAACATTACCGGAGTCTGTTGGAAGAGGGAGGTTGTATATATATATCCCTTGAATTGAGTCAAAAACCATGGATTTTATTGTCCAATCATTTGTGCCTTCAAAACGATAGTATATTTCTACTTCATCAATTCCTCCAGCATCTGTGGCATTAGCTTTTATGGTAATAAAGGTAGAGCCTTCAAGGTCGATCGGAGAGTTTAGTATCTCGACATCTAACGCAGGGGCAGTACCATCAGAATGATAAGAAAATATTGTTGAGTTGGCAACATTATCAAGAAAATCAGTCATTGTGATGAAAAAGATAACCTTTGTGTCATTATTTGTTTTTGGAATTGTAGCTTCGTATTGATATCCTATGGGAATTTCAAAATTAATCAATTCAATTCGGTACTCGATGACAAATCCGGAGTACATGGAACTAAAATCCTGAATCTCCAATGTAAAATTATTTTTATTGAAATCATCGTGTACAAACCCTAGATCTAGCAGGTCAAATTGTAAATTTGATAAATCAGTATCCGTTTCCCTATCAAAAATTAAGATACGTTTATTATTATCAGTTGTTATCCAGATTCTTAAATCAGATGAACGTTCATGATTAATGTTGAAATTCATGGTTGCAATTTGAAAATTGGATTTTCGTGATACAGGAAGGGAGAGAAATGATGTTGCTTGATTCTTTAATACAAAAGGAAGTTGACCTGCGGCATCAAAGATTTCTGTTGGAAATTTCACACTGTCATAATTAATCAAAGTAGCACTAATTGTATTCCAAAAGGTTCCATTATCATAACTGTACCAAACTACTGCATTTTTTACTTCTGAAATATCAGTTGTGTTAAATAGTACTCTGGCATCAGTTGTGTTTAATATTACAAATGCAGGATGAACTAATAACATATTTTCGGGCACAACTGGGCCATCACCGTCGATAAGGTATTGAATTATTGAAGTATTAAATTTATTGTCCAAGAAATCGGTTAGTTCAAAAAAGTAGTTCACCTCACCAGATTTGGGGCTTCCCGGAAGCGTTACATTAAAACTACTAGATGGAATTCCCATTCCAATATCTGTTGTGTTCAGCATTTTCATTTCATTAAAGTTCGATGAACTCACATTAGTGTAGAAAATTGTCGCATTTTTTATACCTGAGGCATCAGTGAAAGTCGTGGTTATATCTGCTGAAGTATTTATTGACGTGGCATTTGCGAAAAATGTACTTATTGCATAACTGAGGGAGGTCAATCTCGGTCCTAAGGAATCTATGACAACAGAATCTTGAGCTGAAGTTGAATTATGTCCTGTTTTCCCTTTAACAATGTCCGAGGCATTTACATAAATCAATAAATCTGTTTCTACGCCTCCGAGAGCAGTGACAGGGAT
>CAZRLL010000108.1:8784-12819 GCA_964600735.1 uncultured archaeon | reverse complement strand
CTGATCTAGTCTTATAATTTATAATTGATTTAAGTATAAAAACTACTTATGCAATATCTTGATTTAAATAAAAACTCAATATACATGAATTTGCCCATGCAGCAGAACTATAAAGGAAAATTTACCACATTGTTGTTCATACTCATACCTGAACAAATTATGGGAGTTATGTCGATATTAAGTATAGGATTACTTTTTTTTCAGGTCTTCTAGAAGTTCAATGGTTGACTTAGCAACACTCGTAAGAAGTGGAATTTCGTATTTTATGTTCTTATCAACTTCTAAATATAATTTAAATTCTGTAATTATTGTATCAGAACGACCCTGTATTTGTCTTTGCAATACAATAATCTTTTCTACTGCATTTATGTTGCCTTCCCAATTAGTCAACCGATCATGAGCATAAATCATCCCTGATTGCATATCGATCTGTATTAGCACGTCAACAATTCGACTTCGACCAATTGAAATTAACATAACAATCGAAGCACAAACTAAAGGTATAATATATGAATCAGTTAAATGAAATGAACTTAAAAACCATTTAATTACAAAGTAAAATATTACCGATATAATAATCCCTCCAGAAATCATAGTAGCTAGTACCGGCTTGTCTTCAAATGATACTACATCATTTTCCATTTTGGACGAAAATTTATTCATATACTTATACTTTGAAATCACTGTTTTTTCTTTTTCTGAAACTGCATACAAAAATTCAAAGATTGGTAATTCTGATCACCTTCTTTTACTAGTTCTAACAATTTTTGGTTTAGCAACCTATTATTTTATCACCTGTAAATGGTGCCTAAACTTAGATTAAATGGCTATAGCAGAAACAGATAAATTGGGACCCCTGAGGAAATACATACTAGTTGATGGTTATGATATGATTATAGATCTTGAAAAATCTTTAGGATCATGGATTTATGATACAAAATCAAATTCAAAATACCTTGATTTTTTTTCGTTTTTTGCATCAGCTCCTGTAGGATTTAATCATCCCGAAGCTGTTAATGATAGCGATTTTCAAAAACATTTACAGATTGCAGCATTGAACAAAGTCAGTAATTCTGATTTTTACACAGAAGAATATATTCGTTTTGTTGAAATATTTGAACGAGTGGCAATTCCGGATCAATATAAACATGCATTTTTTGTTTCTGGTGGAGCACTTGGAATTGAAAATGCCCTAAAAGCCTCCTTTGATTGGAAAGTAAGGTCAAATTTTACAAATGGGTATACAAAAGAAATTGGTTCCCAGGTTTTGCATTTTAAAGAAGCATTCCATGGTCGAACAGGATACACATTGTCACTCACCAATACTGCAGATCCTCGAAAGCATATGTATTTTCCAAAGTTCGACTGGCCTAGAGTTGAAAATCCCAAAATTACGTTTCCTTTAAAGGAGAATTTAGATAATGTGATTGCTGCAGAGAAGAGGAGTATTAATCAGATCAACGATGAATTTGATAAGAGAAAGGATGAGATTGCAGCCATTATTATCGAACCAATACAGGGAGAGGGAGGAGACAATCACTTTAGAAAGGAATTCTTCCAAAATTTGAGAAAAATTGCTGATGAAAACGAAGCAATGTTGATTTTTGATGAGGTTCAGACTGGGATTGCGTTAACTGGAAAAATGTGGGCATTCCAGAACTTCGAGGTATACCCAGATATGATTGCTTTTGGTAAAAAGATGCAGACATGTGGATTTCTGGCAAATGAGCGGATTGATTCGGTAGAAAAAAATGTATTCAACGAATCCTCAAGAATTAACTCTACATGGGGTGGTAACCTTGTCGACTTTGTAAGGGCTGGTAAATATTTAGAAATTATTGAAAAGTCGAACTTAGTGGCTGAAACTCAAAAAAATGGCGAATATATGTTGAATATTCTAGATGGGATTGCAGAGGAAAGTCAGGGATTGATTACAAATGTCCGAGGAAAAGGTATGTTCATAGCTTTTGATATGCCATCTCCTGCAATCAGAGACGACCTTATTGGGGAAGTTTTAAATGAAAAAGTGATTGTATTAGCCAGTGGACAAAAGAGTATAAGATTTAGGCCACCATTGACAATTTCTAAAGAGGAAATAGATATTGGAATGAATGCGTTAACTACTGCAATATCCAAAATTAAAACTAATTAAAAGGATCGATTTATTGACATTAGTAAATTCAAGATACCCAAATCAACCAGACCATAATTATTGTCCATTGTTAGTGTACTGTTAAATTCAGAAGAAAAAGGCAAATTTACTTTTAGGAGCTGATTATCCTGATGATTCTAATGTGAAAATTGATGATGAGAAAAAGTGGAATTTGTGAAACATTTTTCACTCAACATTAAATTTAAACTGAAGGTTGTACCTTGAATAAGTGATCAAAATAAAAGAACTAAATCAAGCAGTTTTTGCAGATTTTTTAGTGCTAACAAGCAAGGATTCTAAAAAATTGTTATCAATAGATAAATCATAGTATACTGATCTCATATCATTAAGATTGGGAATTCGTCTTAATATACCATCCTCAACTAATCTATTTAGTAGGTATCTGAGTTTCCTAATGGGAAATTTAAGAGATTCTAAAATTGATTTTTGCGAAAGTGGGCCATTATTCTCAATAAATTTCAATAAGGGTAAAGAATCTTTTGGTAATTTTGTTCTTATCATCATAATCAGCTCCAAGATTTACGTTAACTATTATAAAATTATCACCTGCTCATATAAATACCATTTGTTGGGGAGTTTAACTAGAAAATCGATGATCGAAGAAACTTAATGTGCGTATTCCCACGCTTGATTAAACATCCATTAATCTATTTGTCCAGGTCATGTTTATAATTTTCAATAATGCTTTTTCATTGTTCTCTACATCAATAATTGGAATATGATTGTTTTTTGCTTGGTCTATCAAATAATCTTGTATTTCTCTGATCTCCGAGTAATATTTGGAGTAATTTGTTCCCCTATTATTCAATTTAGTCTCCCTTCTTCTCAATCTGGAGTAATGGGCTTCTTCATCCTGAAGAACCAACTGAAATGCAACAGTTCCTTGATTTTTCATTATCTTCTTTCTTATTAAACCGGGAATAAGGTGTACTCCTTCAATTATTAGTACTTCATTATCTTTTATTGCCTGCTCAATGGCAGCTTCTACACCAACAATTACTGATCTAGCTTGTTCTTCAAATCCTACTACTGCTTTTGATAAGGCTGGTAAGAATGAGGTGTCTAAACGGCGATACGCAACATATGAGGAGGTGTGCAAAGTAGGCATTAAATCAGATGATATTGTCACACGTAATACTTCTCGAATCAAGTCCGTGCCCATAATTGATTTGATGCCCATTCTTTTAGCAAACATCTGGGCCAAAGTACTCTTTCCAATACCAGTAACTCCTCCAAGAAGAATAATTAGTGGTTTAAGTGGTTTTAAATCCAGTCTTAGCATATCAACTCTTGTTGCAAAATTAGGATCATTTTCCTCATACCAATTCACGGTTAACTGCATGATTTCATCAGCAGTGAACTCATTCTGACCGATATCTCCAACAATCAGGGAAATGGAATACGCATCCCGATAAGCTCGATTTTGGGGTATTCCAATGGCTAGTAAGGTACTTGCTAGGTAACCTACAGAAAAGGGGATATTACCCCTGTTTGTTACCACCCTAACCGGTTTGGTCTGACCTTCTTCCATTACGCGCGAATACCTCAATATTTATTGGTAATAATAACTATATAAAACTTGATGAGTAGTGACTCACCAGATATTCGCGATGCTAGAATTGTTAGAGTCACCGGTAAGGGGTACAGTTATCAATTTTCTCGTGGATTACTGGCTCATTCATTGGAATTAAGAGGATTACCACTGGATAAATCTTACAAAGTTGCTAGAAAAGTCCACAATGTACTAGTAGGGGAAGGAATATCAACCGTAACTGAAGAAGATCTAAGAGAGTATGTCCGAGAGCAAGCTATTAAGATTGCGGGTAAAGAGATTGCATTCCAATATAATTTAATTGAGAGGT
>CAZRLL010000108.1:0-8774 GCA_964600735.1 uncultured archaeon | reverse complement strand
CATGATAGCTCTGTTCCACTTGTTGTTTTAATTTCAGGGAGTAGGGGTACAGGTACTACAATATTAGGAAAATTGATTGCAGAGAAACTAGCTTTTCCTCAGATTGTACCCACACCAATAATTGCTCAAATTTTAAGAAAAATGATTTCACCAGAAATGGCTCCACAGTTACATACCAAGAGCTATATCGCTTTTGAAAAACTTAGGCCTAGTTATTCAGTGCTGTACGATCGAGTATTGATTGGTTTTGAAGAACACTCTAGGTTTCCAGCTGAAGCAATCGAAGCTTTGGTAAGACGTGCGATTTCAGAAGGATTATCTCTTGTTATTAGAGGAGAGCATATTGTACCGAGATATATTTCTGATCGGATTAAATCACACCCAAATATCTTGTATGTAACACTCGAGGTTAAAGATGAAGATATTCATCTAAAGAGATACTTATCGGATTATGATGTGAGTGAATATGCGGAAAAAACACAACATTTTGAAGCGATTAGGAAAATCCATGATTATCTGGTTGAACAGGCAAAAAACAGGGAACACACGGTAATAAATAGTACAGATATCCCTTCTGCCTTGTTTGAGATTTATGTATTAATTTTAAAACGTTTATCTGAAATTTTTCCAGATGATGCTGTCGAGTTTGATTATGAAAAATTTGATGAATCAGTGATTCATAGTTAACTATGGTAATTTTTTTTATGTCTCCTCGCTAATTATTTTCTCAATTCGACTTAATTGAGATTTTCCATTGTCCTAATTGTATATATTCATACATCGTTCCTACTTGAGGAAGTATATTATTTCTTTAAAGAACCATCTATCGCTATTACTTAGCCTCTTTAAGAGTAATTCAACAAGTAATTACCTATAATTCATATTTTAATTCATACACTAAATTATCTGTACGTGTGAAACCAATTGAATTAAAAAAAACCTGTAAATCAATTCGTTCGAATTTTAGGATAGTTCTGAAAACATCACATTTTTCAGTCATCTTTTCCAATAACTTGTCACCAAGCATACTCCCCATACCCTTTGATTTCAGTTGTTTAGCCAATCCAACGTGTGTAATATACCCTATTGGGTCACCCTCTCCAAACTCTGTTTCTCGGATTATTCCCCCTGCATATCCAACAACTTTACCTTCTATTATAGCAACCAAAAAGTATCCATCATCATTATAAATCAATTTTTTAACCTTCTCATCTAAATTTGGGTGCAAGCTACCTAATTCTTTGTCAATTCCAACGATACCCTCAATATCCTCAATTATTGCTACTCTTATCTGGAAATCTTCGCTCAAATCAGTCATTTTCATATTCTTAGAATTGCATCGATTAATTAGGTTAGCGACATTATTGGGTTAGAATTATAAATAATATTTTTTAAATTCACACAGAATCAATTAGTTTTTAAAATTATAATAAACAATTGATTGGCGGCGTACGTATTTCGTACATGGCTTGTAAATATAGTCCTAAGTAAGACTTATAAATCTTCTTTTTTCGTACAATTAGCCCGATTATCGTATTTCCATTATTTACTATTTCAGTGGTATAGTAAATTCAATTTTAATGAAAATGGTGTCATAAAATTTCCGCATAGCTTTATATATCTCTATACACTATTTCAACTTAGAGAAAATAGTAGATGTTCAATTTGAAATTCTTTTGAACATTTGTTTATCAAAGTGATAAAAATGGCCAAATTCGAAAATCGTCATATCCGCCTCCCTGAAAAAGCATTACCATTATTACGCCATTTAGAGGCCCAAGGACCAAGAACTCAAAGGGAATTAATTGAAGCCCTTAATTTACCCACTAGAACCGTTCGTTATAGCATTAGAAGGTTGATGGAGCGTGGACTTATAACTAAGGTACCCAATTTAAAGGACATGAGATCAGTCTTCTATCACATTTCACCAGAGTGTAATGACGTCGAAGCAATTATTGCTGAGGAGGAAAGAATATCTTCATCGCATTAGAATTTCAATGTTAAATGAACTTCTTAGGAAAATATTGATTCAATCGCATACATCCCAAAAATCACTCAATCATCTCACGGGGGATATTTTTCAAATATTCAACCAAAGATTTCATGCCGAATTCTTCAATAGCCTTGTCTGTAACCAGTAATTGTACTTTATTGTATAATTTAATTGCTCTTCTAACCTGTATTTGGGAAATTAACATACTTTCTGGTATACCAATAGCCATGTAGACGACAACGATTAGACCCCCTATTAAAAATCCGCTTCCGATTTCAAGTGAATATTTAGGAGCCCATGGAAGCATAAAAATTCCCCAAACAATAAATGTCGAATATACAAAAATCCAAAGCTTACGACTTAGAATCGTTATTTTAGTTAAACATACTGGCTCCAATCTGATATACGCATATAAGGTTATAACGATGATAAATGTACAAAAGAAAATGGCTAGTAGATAATAGTCAGTTGATAGTATTATTGTCCCATTCGATGTTTTAATTCCTGCACCATCTGGATAAAAATGACTTTCCATGTGGCATGGTGAAAAATAATACCTTGGCTTTTTCAGGTTGAGTCATCAACTTCCAAAGCATTATAAGAATAAACAGCATAAAATACCAGCTTAGAACGAAATAATGTAAAATCACTGGGGGTTTTTCCCAGCGAATTCCTATTGCATGGAAATAAAGAAAGAGGAATAACGTAATTATTGAGATAAATAAGATCTGAAATAAAATAAGATAATGATTATCTGTGGCCAGACCTCCAGCAATTTGAGTGACACTAGCTGTTACAAAGAAGCAGCCAAAATAAAAATAATCCTTAATTCCTGTTTGCCGGAATTCTTTATAGAGTACTGTAGCAGGAATGAGTGTTAACAACGATATGATAACATATAACAAATCCAGAAAGGATAATTCAGCAATAATTCCACTTATTAATTTGAAAAACTGAATAGCCTATTTGAAAATTGACATTACTTAATTGCGAAAAGTATGTCCTGATGTTCTCTATCAATCAAATATTTGTAATATGTGGTAAAAAAGTTGATTCCACTTGTTATCATACTTTGTGTGGATCGGGGAATTAGATCGAATTAAATATCAGTAGAAGACAACTTACTTACTGGTGCATTTACTAATTTTTCTTTATATTTCCTTAATACCTGTTGAATATGCACGTTAACCAATCTTAAGAATGTTGGAGGTACAGAGTAACCGTCTGTCTCATAGGTTAGGATGGGGAAATCATTCTTAATACATAGAGGTTTGAGAATTGATTCTGCAATTCTAAAAGGTAAGCATGAAAATGGACCCAAGACTATAATACCTTCATAGTTTTCATTTTGGACGGCAACTCCTTTGCCAATACTTATGACACTCTCTCCGAAAATTGTTGGATCAATATGCTCAATTGCGGCATTGAAAAGGGAAGCGACATTATTAGGTGAAGCAATAAGTAATCCAGTGTCTTGGAATGCATTTCGTATTTTCAGCTCTAACCTCTGAAATACCTTCACACTAATCCAAGAACCCAGATAAGCTAAGCCATTTCGAGTGAAACCACGTGCACATGCACTTATCATGGCCCGTTTTGATACGGGTTTAACGCCCCATTCGGATGCTTTTTCAGCAAGTGTATCGTAAAATCGATAAAGTAGGAGTTCATTCAAATCTACTGGTTTTAATATAATTCCGTTTTCCTGGTATAATTCCTCTAATCCTTTAAAGAAGAATGGGTCAAAACGGACAAAGAAATCTCCGCTAACCGCAATTCTAGGACAGTTTTTTGGATCTTTTACAATTTCTATCTCTTGGATCCTATCCACAATATCAGGAAGAGTTTTATCGAATATAGTTTTAAAATTTGCTTGTTTTATAAACTCAAGCCATATTGATCTAAGTAAATTAGTGCTTCCTTCTTTTCCCACTACTGCTAATGTGTTGTGAATTTCTAACATCACATCAGCTAAACAAATGGTTAAGGGTAAAAATTGGAACAACTTTGATTTACCCATTCCAAAAAAGTTATTCTCAAAGTCGGGAATGAACATGAACACATCTTCGAGTTTATTTTCTTGAATAAAATTTTCATAATAATCTAGATAATGCGTAATTACACATGGAGCACCTCCAGTAATGCTGTAAAAGCCGATGATGTCTCCTTCTTCTTTCTCTTCATACGTAGATAAGAGTTGTCCCAGTGTTAATGGGAGTGGAAGGCATTCTTTTCCTGAAGTATGTTGTAAACCCTTCTCTAGGTGCATATGATCAATTGGTTTGGGATTTGGTGCATTTAAGCCTAGCCAGCGAAAACCGAGTGAAATTGCTTCATTATGATACTGTGAAAATACAGGAAAGTATATCTTTACCCTTGGATCTGTTATCTCAATCCGTTTACCTTTGGAAGAGATTACATAAGTTGATTTTCGGTCGGTTTCTATTCTGCAAGGATAGAAATCCTCTTCCTTTTTAATAGTGGATAATTTTAAATAATTTTCAATAATTTCAATAAAAGCTTCTAATCGAGTTTGTGTACCAGCATCTGCAGAATGTGAATCGATTTCCAATATGAGGTAAGGTTTACTCCCCATCTCTTTCCGCAATAATTCATTGGTAAATCCGTCTATATTACATCCAAAATTTGTAATATATACCAAAAATAATTTATCATGTTTTTTAACCAGATTTACAGCATCCATTATTAAATTGGAATAATACCATGCCATACTACTATTCTCTTGTGGTCCAAGGCAATCATGTGGTATAGTCAGTATTCCTTTACTTGCTAGTTTTCTACCAACTGATTGCGAGGATTCATTGGGAAACGCATTGTAGCTTCTCCCTGCCAAGATAATGGCTGGTTTATCAGCTTTAAGAAACGATTTTAATGATTTTTGACCCAAGGATCTTAGATTTCTTTCTGTTTCCATCTGAACATTAATTGCAATACTATAAGCAGCTTCAGCGTCATTTTTTGAACAACTAAGATCATTTACTGCCATTTTAATCATACTATCACTGGCTTCGTAGCCATTAACAAAATCTAACACTGGATTAAGGAATGATACGCCTTCAAAAGCTTTATTCATGATATATGGATTCGCTTGTGTAATAGGGCATAAATATGATTTATATTTTTCGTTCCCAAATGGCATTCTTTGGACCTGGGGTAGGAATATTTGATGAATATTTCTTTGGATAAGATCATAAACTGCACCATGTGCGATCTGGGTCGGAAAACAAAAAGGGGCATTAGCCTTTAATTCTCCATCTGGATGGATATTTGATACAACGACATTAAATCCCAATTCTTTGAAAAATGTGTAATATAAGGGAAGTAGAAGGTGGGAGGTTAATGCTCTAGGAATTCCTATTCGAGATTTTGGTGCATTTAAACTGTCTTCAATAATAGAAAATATGATTTCATTTCTTTCAGTTACAATATCTTTAACTTCGTCATTTTTGTAATTAACTTTCCACTGATTCTCATACTTGCTACACAATCCACCAAATGGAAATTTGCGACCACCGACTTCATACTTCTCAATATTACAGAAATTTTCGCAAACGCGACAAGTAAATTTGCCAATAGATTTCATTTCTTCACTTGTGAGATCCATCAATAATTTGCTTGTAAAGGTAATTACACCTGATTCCATCCTCTCTTTTGAGATTAAGCACACTCCAAATGCTCCCATAAGTTCTGGATCTGGTGGAACAATAATTTCTTTTTTTGTTGCTTGAGCAAAGGCATAGGCAACTGCATCATTCTTAGCTACACCCCCTTGGAAAAATATTTTTTTCCCGATTCTTTTTGAACCCTTTACCTTTGTCAAATAGTTGTTAACAATAGAATTAACCAACCCACCAATAATATTATCCTTAGAATATCCTTCTTGAAGGGCTGATCTTATATCCGAGTTGATAAAAGCAGCACAATCGGCTTTAAATCGAATTGGTGCTGATGAACTTATCGCAATCTGACTAATTTCATCCATTGATACACTCAAATCCCCCCTTGCTGATTCTTCAAGGAACGATCCAGTACCTGCGCTACACGCTGCATTCATTGCGTAATCAATTGGAACCCCATTTTGTAAGTAAATATATTTTGAATCTTGTCCTCCAATTTCAAAAATTGTATCCACATCTTGATCATAATAAGCTGCACCCGCTGCATGCGCAGAAATCTCATTATATATTGCTGAGGTACCTAAATAGGCACCAATAATTTCTCTAGCAGATCCTGTGGTGCCAATTAAAATGATCGACTTGTTACCCACTTGATCTATAATATGTTTAATGCATTCCCTGGTAGCAGATATTGGGTCACCATTTGTTCGGGTATAGTGCGAAGAAATTATTTGGAAATTCCTAGAATCCAGTAAAACAACTTTAGTCGTCGTGGAACCTCCATCAATCCCCAATATTAGATCATTCGTTGATACTGTACTCGTAGATTTTAATTTGTTCGTTCGAATAAATTTGACATGAGACTTGGATTCTGTAATCATCGGGAGATTAACGAACATTGGCTTAACTAATGTTTGTGGAGTTGTGTATGAAGGATTATCTTTTGTAAGAAGAGCTGTCCCATATGCCTCAAAATATGGGCTATCAGGAATAATCTGAATTTTTATGCTAGTTAAAGTATCCTTTAGTGCTTTAATCATTGCTTGATTATTAGCCAATCCACCTATGATAAGAATGTTTGTTAATTGAGCCTGGCTTTTCTCTAGCAAAGAAACTATCTTTTTTGCCATACTTTCATGGATGCTCCACAGGATATCCTCAACAGTTGCTTCTTGTCTATTTAATTTATGAGTAACATCTGATTTACAGTGAACTGAACACCTCGAAGCCAAACGAATTGATTTTCCATTCATTGCAAGTTTTATTGCTTCTTCAACATTTAAGTTCAATCTATTAATTTGCTGGATCAGAAATTCACCTGAACCTGCGGCACAGCGATTGTGAGAAAGAACATTCGTAATATGATTATTTTGTAACAAATAAACAACGAATGCCTCCCCACCTAGACTGACAATCGCGTCAAATTCTTCCCGTATTTCACTTAATGCCCTCTCAATTGCAATCTGTTCTGAAATGTGACCTAGGTGACCTGAAATTCCATAATAGTTATTACTCTGATTTAATTTACCAGCATAATTATCAACAACATTAAGAGGTTGACCTTTATGGTTTATTGTTTCTGAAATTAATTTTCCATTTTCTAGTTTAACAAAATTGCATGTGATTGATCCAATATTAATTCCAATATAGGCCACAACAAGTCCTCCTGAAACTAAAGGACTGTGAGAAGATCACATAGACCCACCAATATTAATCCCTTGAGCGTTTTATTATTTCTATTATCAAGATTAACAAATAGTAAATGGTTTTTCACTTAATGTAGATTGAAAAATATGTAAATTATAAGGTTATTATTGATAAATAGTTATTTTAATCGGTATATCATTAGATTTTATGTCCAACATAATAATTCACTGAATTTTGGGAAAATATCAAGCTAAGAGTTTAATGCTTGATATACTAACTCCTTAAATTCATTAAATATGGGAAAATTAAATAATGGAATAAATTGACTTAGTAAAATTGCAAATAAATTATTTTCAGGATCTACCCAATATTCTGTTGTAAACATCCCACACCACCCATTAATTCCTTTGGGTACAGCATCATTTGCAAGTTTTACTTGAATACCGAGACCAAAACCATAATCTCTCGAATATGAAGCTGAATTTTCTGCAATATTTTTGGGAATATTTGAGAATATGGCTTCAGGAGTGATACCTTTAGCTGCAACATGATCTTTCATCATCAAATCTACAGTTTCTTCTTTTAGAAGTCTTAAATTCTCATATTTACCTTTGTTCAGTAGCATCTTTGTAAACTTCAGATAATCTGTTAATGTTGAAATGAGGCCTCCTCCTCCCGAGATATAGGTTGGCTTTGTTTTATTTGATATTCCTAATTGCTCCTTGCGCTTGATAAGTTTGTTATCGGCATTGATTGTATAAACGGGTATTAATCGTTCATATTTATCTTGAGGTAAATAAAATCCGGTATCCACCATAGAAAGTTTTTGAAATATCCTTTCATCCAAGTATTCGTCTAGTGGTTTTCCCGATATAATCTCCACCAAACGACCAAGAATATCGATCGAAAAGCTATAATTCCATTTCTTTCCAGGCTGGTGTTTAAGAGGCAAATCCAAAAGCTCATCAATCGCTTCCTTGAGAGTTTTGCGTACTAATTTTTGTCCATTCACACCTATAAATTCTACATATTTTTTATCAACAGGGTGATCAGTCCACCCATATGAAAAACCTCCAGTATGTGTAAATATGTCCAAAAAAGTAATTTCCCTCTCTAAATCCTCCAAATTATCTGGTTTATCCTTATTGTATACTCTTAATTTTGCTGCTTTAGGAAGGTACTTCGAAATTGGATCATCCAGGGTAAATTTTCCCTCTTCATAAAGTATTAGTGCACCTACACAAACGATAGGTTTTGTCATCGAAGCTATCCTGAAGATATTATTCAATTCTAATGGGATTTCATTCTCAACATCTGCAAATCCAAATTTTTTACAGTATATAATTTTATCATGTTTATATATTGCAGCAATTATTCCTGGTAACTTCCTTTGCTCAATATATTCATGAAATGTTTTACTTAAGTTATTGAAATTATCATTTTTGATTTCTTTAATTACCATTCTGAACTCTCTTGGATTTTTATTTAAATAATTT
>CAZRLL010000107.1:0-12855 GCA_964600735.1 uncultured archaeon | reverse complement strand
TGCTATCAAGTGATTCAAGAAAGATTTTTACTAGACCTACACGGGAATGACGCAAAATCCCATCAATTAAGTTATTCATCCGTCTGACTCTACCTACTAGTAATTCAAGATTTTCCTTTCCCTCATCGTCTAAAACATCTGCATAATCTTCCACTATCCAGGTTGCCAAAGAGCTAATACCCCTTAATGGTGCTTTCAGGTCATGTGAGACAATGTAGGCAAAATCTTTCAGTTCCTTATTTGACCTTTCCAGCTCGGTCAGAAGTTGTTGGCCGTGAGCTTCAATGGTTTCCCTATCCGCAATTTCCTTCTGTAATTTTTCATTGATCCAAATTAATTCACTATCTACAACTCTTTGTAATTTTTTGTCCAGTGAATTTTGTATTTTCTTCATCTTTTTTTCCATTGCATTAAGGGATTTTTTCAAGGTATATTCTTTAGTTTTATCAATAATAATTCCATTGTAGATATTTGTTGTTTGATCTATCTTTCCTGAACATGATACAAATTTTCTTTTGTTTGATTTTGTTTTTAATAATATTTCGTAATCAGTAATCTGTTCATGTTTGACAATATAATCAATGAACCTCTTTAATCGTTTTGAGGCACTACAAATTTTATTGATAGGAAGTGGAAAATCATACTCACTAAATTCAAATAGCTCATGAAATTCATTATTAGCTTGAATTATTTCTAATGAATCTAAATTTAACTTGAAAAAGGAAATTTTCCCTATTTCTAATAAATTTTCTAAATACTGATATTCGTTCAGCTTGATTTCACCTGTATTGAATTAAATTAACTCATTGTCTTGTATTGATCCCTTTTTTAGTCTGGATGATCTCTGGTTAATATTCATAACCTCCAAATTTATCAATTAAATTGTCTCAGGATATAATTTTTCGATACAATGGTCGCAAATTCCATGAGTTAGTTGAACATTGGAATGTTTTTCTATATACGTTTCAACATACTCCCACTGTCCTCCTTCACCTCGAATTTTTTTACATGAGGAACATATGGGAAGTAAAGATCGCAAAATTTTTAATTCATTATCCTTTTCTATACGATCAAATACCATTGATATTCTTGTGGGTAGGATGGTCAGGTAATCCCTATCGATATCTTTAACTATATAATCATATGCACCTAATTTCATTGCCTCTACTGCAATGTCTTCATTACCTTTTCCAGTGATAATTACAACAGGAATTTTGTTTTGAGAATTCCTTAAGATATCAATTCCAGTACTGTCTCCCAGCAAATAATCAAGCAATAATAAATCGAAATTATTAGTCGGATCGCTTAGATGTTCTATTCCCTCTTGAGAGGAACTCGCAACCTCAATTTCATAAGGTAATAGTTGGTCTTTTACCAATCTTAAGATAGCCAATTGATCTACTCGATCATCTTCAATTAACAATATGCGTTTCATTTCAATCACTTTCCTAGGGCAATTTTATTACTCCCCAATAATCGGCTAATTTTCTTTGAGCCATTGGCCACTATCGAATATTTTTCAAATTAAATATATGCTGAATTAATCATTTAATCGGAAAGTCACGTTAAAAGTGAATGGGTATCAATTTCTGAGAAAACGGTTGCGATAAGTTTATATTCAAGTATCGAATAACTTCTTTTTTATACAAAGCTAATTACTGGGGGATTTATCTATTCAATTCAGAATGTTTTCAAAGTATCCGATTTTTGAAAATGAGAACGATACATTCGTCAGTTTAGTAATTTATAAAATTACATTCATCTTGATTTCCATCACCGCAGTTTGGTTATCTATTAGTTTACTATTGACTGAAGACATAATCCCTAGATTTTTAATCGGTCTCACTACAATTTTCATAAATATCTTAGTTAGGATTTTAATCCATATTAAGAAAATTAAACTTAGTAGCTATCTTCTAGTAATTTCTGGATGGTTGGTTTTAAGTATCGGATTAATATTTCTTGGGGGTTTAAACAGTTCATTTTTTTCAGCTTATATTTTAATTATAATAATTGCAGGAATTCTACTTGATCGGAAATCAGTATTTGTTGTTACATTATTGTGTATTGTTACTGGGGCATTCACACTGTATTTAGAACTAGTTAATATGCTTCCCAGTACACTCATTGAATTAGATTCTACTGGTAAATTTATCTCACAATCTGCAACACTTTTGATGAGTATATTGATGATTCAAATCGCCAGAACAAGTCTAGATGAATCTCGAAATTTATCTATGGAATTGAGGGATAAAAAGGAAGATGCATTGATAAAATTACGAGAAAGTCAAGAGCATTTTAATCAATTTGCATCTAATATCAACCATACTTTCTGGATATTTTCAATTAAAGATCAAAAAATTGTTTTTATCAATTCAATAGAAAATCTAGAAATTGGATTAAATGATGAAGATATTCAAGATAGCCCTGAAGCCTTCTGGGAATTGATTAAGATCGTATTTTATGATTACATTTACCTTCTAACAGAGAAAAAATTAGACAAGATTAATATTGACCACTTTTTTGAGTTAGAGAATGATAATAGAGAATGGCTACAAACTCAAATTTTTCCTGTGATTGATGAGGATGATGAGATACATCGATTAGTAGGGATAACAGAGAATATAACCCACAGAGTTCTCGAAGAACAGAAAACACGAGAAATCGAAATGCAATTATTACATGTTGAAAAATTAACGAGCATAGGTATTTTGGCTAGTAGTATAGCACATGAGTTCAAAAATTTCCTTGCTGGAATTCTTGGATACACTGATTATCTATTGTTTTCTATTGAAGAAGACAATATTCTTTACAAAGAAATAATAGAAATTGAAAAATTAGTAAATAAAGCAAACATTGATGTAAGAAAGCTGTTATCCTTTACTAGAAAACAAGAATTCAGCCCCAAAATAATCAATATCAACAAGATTATTCTGCAACTAGATAGTATGATAAAAAGAATTGTTAACGATCAAATTATTTTGGACATCAATTTAGAAACAAATCTGGGTTTAGTTTCCTCTGATCGGAATGGTTTGGAACAAGTGATAATAAATATGGTTTTAAACGCAAAAGATGCTATGCCTGAGGGGGGAAATATTAGCATCACCACTAGAAATAAAGAATTCCACGTTAATTATGAAAATTTAAATATAAATATTCCCCCTGGTAAGTATGTACAGCTATCAATATCTGATTCAGGTCAAGGAATGACTAATGAGCAAAAATTACATATTTTTGAGCCTTTCTATACAACAAAAGCAATAGGAAAAGGAACTGGATTGGGATTAGCTACTTCACATGGAATCATTGAACAGAGTAATGGATATATTGCCTGTGATAGTAAATACGGTGAAGGGACGATTTTTTCAATTTATCTACCCTTTGCAACGACTAAAACCCCAAATTAATCTTGTTTAATCCAAAAATTTTAAACTAGATATTAGCAATTCTATAATGTTTACAGGGAAATTTTAATTTCTTCTGGCATACAGCCATATTAATGACATTTTCGATTGTAGCTAGGGATCCTGATAATGGTGATTTAGGAGTTGCCGTCCAAAGCAAATTTCCAGCGGTTGGAAGTTTAGTTCCTTGGATTAAAGTAGGTGCAGGAGCAATTGCCACCCAAGCTCTAGCAAATCTAACTTATGGAAGACAAGGACTTAATTTACTGTTGATTGGAGCAACAGCCCAGCAAGTGCTAAGCATCTTGTTGGAGAATGATTCTGACAGTGACGATAGACAAGTTGGTATTGTTGATCATCAAGGTAATGCTGCTGCACACACGGGAAAGAAATGCTACAACTGGGCTGGACATATCATTGGGGATCAAGTAACCTGTCAAGGAAATATCCTGATTGAAGGGACAGTTGATGCAATGATGGATACCTACCTGAAGACAAATGGTGATTTACCAGCTAAACTTCTTGCTGCTTTGCAAGCAGGACAAAAAGCCGGTGGAGATTCAAGAGGACAACAATCCGCTTCTCTTCAGGTTTATCGAAAAAATGGGGGTTATGGGGGTGGATCGGACATATGGGTTGATGTACGAGTTGATGATCATACTGAACCAATAATAGAATTAGAACGAGTGTTTAATCTATATTCTATTACTCTACTGGAAAGAGAAGATCCTTCTGATATAACAGAATTGACATTTTCGACATTAAACCGAATTAAAACTGCACTTTTGCAAAAAGGATATCTGAAATCTGATGAAAGTGATGACACGATAGTAAGAAATGCATTGATAAGATGGATACACACTGAAAATTTTGAAAACAAAGAGAGAAAGGATAATTATATATGGAACAGTGTATTGAATTATCTACTATCCTAATTTGAGATGATACCAGTGGAAATGATTTATTAATATTATATTCTGATTGAATGGCGATAAAATTAATATGCTAGTGTTCAAGATTTCTTAGCCAAGATGAAAAAAATCGAAATAATTATACCAGAGAGTATTATTCATTGAGATCGTAGATTAAAAGACAACAACTATATTTGTACAAGATTTGTACAACTAGTTTTCTTATAATTGACAAGGTGTACAAATTTTGAATAAGACTGTACAAAATATAGGATAATTAAGGTCGCTAGTTATAGTATTTATTGGAAATAACCTTTCCGAAGGCGATTTCCAAGGTGAAAACTGAAAATGGAAAACAGTTTACTAAAATCATTCAAAAGGGAGAAAGTAAGACAGGTACGATTTAGTATCTTATTAGCATTACTTGTCTCGGCTAGCGTACTTGCGATATCATTTATCGCATTTAATTTACTGGATAATGAAAATCCTGGTATCGATCTGAGCAAATGATTATGCAGACAAATATTAACAGGGGTTTGGATAATGGGTTGGTCTTCAGACCATTGGATAATACAATTCTTGATGTTATTAATTGGTATAATGATATTAACGGTGATGATCAAGAATGGTCTCACGGTTTAAAATCAAATCGGGAAAAGGAATTAATTGATAAACTACGAGTCGAAAAATAGATAAAATTATTGGATTTTTTGTTCAAAAATCATGTCTAATCATTCCAGGGTGTTTCTAGGTGTTTTATAATCTCATCGAATGCTAGTTCAATATTATTTCCAGTTTTTGCGGAGGTAAAAATGTAACCCAAATATGATAGGTTATCCTTGAAATCTCGTTTTATATTTACAAGATAATCATTCACTTCAGGTTCAGTCACTACAAAATGTATCAAATCAGTCTTGTTACCCAATATGATGACTGGGATTTTAATATCACCTATATTCAAAAATAATTTTTCAAACCAAAGGTATAGGTGTTCAAATGAATCTCTGGCTGTTAAATCAAAGACGACAAAGGCTGCATGACTACCCGTTATGTAATTTTGAAGCAGTATATCCATATCAGGTTGACCGGCAAGATCCCAAACTTGAAGCTCTAAAACTCGGTCGAAATCTATTTCGATTCGTTTTATAGCAAAACCTGCACCAATCGTGGAAATATAATCTTCCTGAAATGAATCTCCCATATAACAACGTCTAATAGTTGTTTTTCCAACCCGGTTATCCCCCAATAAAACAAGTTTATAACGAATTTTGCCACTCATAAATCCTTTCCCCACGTGGATTAGGGAACTGTAGATCATAAAAGGTATTATTAAAATGCAAATATCTAATATGATCGAGTTTTAATCGGGTTTTATGCAAAATCAAATTTTGCAATAAATTGATTGGTCTTTGTAACAATCAAAAATATTGCTAGTATTTCAAAAAAGATTGCACTATTAAGAAATTAATTATTAACTATTAAAGCAAATATTTGAACTAATGAAGAAGGGAATTATGATAAGAAAATATTAATTCGCCAATATCATACTTTTATGACAGATGATACATATAATGAGCAATATAGTTGAGGTAAAAAGAGTACCTGTAGACCCATTACCCAAGCAATTAGAATTCGAATATGTTGATATTTCAGCCCTGAATGATATCTCAGCATATTTTGTTAAAGTCACACAAGAAGATGGAGAAAAAGCTTGGTCATCTCCAATATTTGTAAAATAAATATCATTTCCTAATATTAAAAATGGATGATTAAATTCTGAAATACAACCTTATTATGTTTCTTGAGTTCTCTTATCCACAATAATAAATATTTTAAGAGTCTAATTTTGGCTACAATAACTATGAAAACTTACTTGTTACTCTTTCATTCTAGCGAAGGTGAATATCCACATATCGTAATGGAGAAACTAACCAGAATTGGATTTAATCCAATTCGTGGACATTATGATCTTGAATATGACCATGGTAGTCATATAGAGATTGATGATATCATGAGACTTGCTACCACCGTACACGAAACACTACGGGGTTGCAAAGTTTTTTATAAATTGGAGACAATCCCTATCGGGGATTAATCTCAATTTTCAAGTCTAGAAATTTTTCTTGTGAATTTGGGAAATCTGAATATCCATTCTTCATTTCATCCAAATATAATTATTCAAAACCGATTTTATTCCGTCACCGAAGCCTTAACCAATTGATTACCGATTATTTTGTAACCTGTTTAATTTCTAAAAAAGATCAAATTTTTATAATTCTTTTTGATGTTTCCCTTCACGACTCCTCTCTTCTTGGAAGATATAAATCCCTATGATCAAAGCAATCATAGCAACCCCAAGAATGAAACCAAAGGCTGCAGTCAATCCTGATGTGTCCTTTATCCAACCAAATATCACCGGTGTTCCAAGTGAGAATATTTGACCCAATGAAAACATAGAACCAAAAAGCTTTCCTCTTTGATCTGGGGATACTCTATCTGCTAAAAGGGCGTTTACTGCAGGAACGCCTATAAAATAGAAGCTATTCAAGAGAAGGTAGAAGATAGTAAAGGATATAATATTTGAATAATCAGTGAAAAATACCAACGCAAATGCAGATACAAATGTTCCCACACTAGATAGAAGAATTGGTACCCTTGGGTGAGTCATATCAGCTATAATGCCACCCACAACAATGAATAAAGACGAAACCCCAAGTACTAGGGCTGCTGCAATACTAGCGTCTTCCTTTGATAATGATAGGTAATCCTCATATAGAAGTGTAGTAAATAGAGAAGATGTCCTGAAAAAGCTCAATCTAATTGAAATGAATAAAATTGGGATGATAATTAAAGGAGATAGTAGAAAGGAAAGGTCAATTTTTGAATTATTAATAGATTCAGAACTGGAAATTAGTTGCTCGTCAAACCATATAAATCGTTTGAACATACCAGTGAGACTACTAATAATTATTAAAATCAACCAAACAAGAGATAGCACAGAAGCTAATGCAATACTGACCAAATGCCATTTATCAAATAGAAATGTGAATCCTGCAAAAATCAATGGAGCAATGGCATTCCCACTCATTCCGATCACCATATAGAAAGATAATGCTTTTCCCTTATCTTCTTCAAACATCTCTGTCAGCATTGCCATAGCTGGGGGATGGAATCCTGAAGCCCCAATTCCAATGAAGGCAAATATCAAAATTAATTCATGATATGAGCTAGCCAGAGATATAATAAACCAACCTGTAATCATAATTAGTGTTCCAAAAAACATTAAGGGATAACGTAAGTGACGATAACCATCAGATATCAACCCTACAACGATCGAGAGAAGTGTCATTATGATTATTAATACCATCCAGACAATCCCACTTTGGGTGTAATTCATCGAAAAGTCATCTCTCACATAAAGGATCAATACTGGCAAGGAAAACATAAGAAGATGATTTTATATGTGAAGAAGTAAAATGATCGAAAAATCTTGATAACGATAATCAGTTACTGCAAGTCGACCCACAAAATTGGATTTGAAACATTCCATAATATTCTTTGAGTTGAGTTGAACGAAAATTGTACAAAAAAGGTGATTTTGATAAGTTTAAGGTTCTTATAATATAATGAAACTTTTTCAACTGATAACAGTTTTTAAATTAGGATAATTTCTTTTATAACTAAGTTTATCAATTAGTAAGTCTAGATTGTTTATGCAAATAGTCTTTCTATTGATATTGCATTAAAAATTATTATTGGTGAGTTTATGATTGTTAAATGCTTGGAATGTCTATTAATTCATCAGTTCAACAGTTGGATTTATCTTGGTAGCCATTACATTCTACAAAAAGAGAGACCACAATCTATTTATGAGGTCCATATTACTTGTTTTTGTGGTAACAGATTGACAGTGGAAAAAGAAGTATTCAAAAATTCAGAAAACAATGAAATATCTGAAATTAGCCTAATGCTTGGATGTGAGGCAATATACTCAATAGAGACCACTCCACATTATATACACAATAAAGAGCAAATAGAAAATCATTATTACACGGGTTTAAAATATGATAGCTGGGGGAATATGAATATTTTAGAGGATGCCTATTATTGAAATTGTTATCTCCTCTATAAAACCAAATGAAAAATTGGTTTTATCAATCACCTGAAGGTTTTCTTTTAATAAATGAAGAGGAAAGGATTACCATAGTCTAGTATTTAATTGTAATTTCTTTATCCCAACTAATATTTGTAGTTAGTAGAAAAAATTTTTGTTGCCCTAGTTATTGTCTAAAGTATGGAAGAATCATTCCTTCAAGAAATTAAAAAGTTAAAGAAAATTGAGCTCCATCGTCATATTGAAGGCTGTATTGATCAGAAATTCTTCCATAAGCTCGTTCTAAAGCATGACTCAATGGGGAAATATGCAGAAATATCAAGTATTGAAGAATTGTTTAATTTTGACTCATTTGTCGGGTTCTTAACTGCCTACGATGCTGTGGTTGGTTTTATTAGAGAAATTGAAGATTTTGTGGAATTATCGAACCATGTGATTTCACAATTACGTGAGGAGAATATTGTCTACGCAGAACTTATCTTTTCTCCTCAACCATTTGTTGATAAAGGGATGGACTTAACAGATATTTTGACTAATATGTTTGATACTTTCAAACAATCTGGAATTAAAACGAGTTTAATTATTGATATAGTAAGAAATTTTGGAGTAGAAAAGGGTGATTTATTCATAAATAAATTGGTGTCTACTAGGAATAGTAATGAAAATCTACTCAATTGGATAAAGGCAATTTCTATTGGTGGGGATGAGGTAAATTATCCTGCAATACTATTTGAAGATATTTTCAAAAAAGCAAAGCAGAATGGATTAATATGCTATGCACATGCAGGAGAATGGACGGGGCACAAAAATATATGGGACTCATTGAAATCATTAAAGGTTCGGAGAATAGGTCATGGGATTCGAGCAATTGATGATGATAAACTACTTTTTTACCTGAAGGAAAATGACGTAACTTTGGATATTTCAATAACAAGCAATTATTTTACTGGAGCAGTGAAAGAGGGGGACCCGCATCCTGTAAAACAGATATTTGATAATGGCTGTAAGATTACTTTAAATACAGATGACCCCGGTTTTTTCAAAACAGATATTAATCGGGAATACATAAAATTTATGGGTCTAGGATATGACCTTGATGACATAAAATCTATTATTAATAATTCCTTGAATTCTTCCTTCTTAAATAAGGATGAAAAGAGGAAAATTCAAAGATTACTTTAAATATTTGGTGAAATGTAATTATAAGTCAACATTGGAATATTACTTCAAATTGTCATATCCAATTGTTCTAAATTTTCAAAAATTATGTTTGCACTCTCTTCTGCAGAATATAATTCATTATCAATATTTAACGAATCAACAAAACTCATCTCCTGGATCAAATCCCAGTCGGAAAGAACTTTTTTTAACTTCGCTTGTGATTTTATTTTTCTATGTTCAAATCTTGAAGGATTAATCACCCTCTTCAGAAGAGTTTCTTCACTGCAATGAAGTCTGACGAAAAATACTTTTCCTCCATATGTTTTGGTTGTCTCAATAATTTTCTTCACAAATTCAGTGTCCCCTTCATCATCTGCCCAACAAAAACTAAAGGTTAGATTTATGTCCAATTTAGCACAAGTTTTAATCATTTCATGGTAATATGTACCTGCAAGTTTGAAGGATTCAGGAGTTCCATATGGCATTATTGAGGATATAATATCTACAACCATTTGGTTATGGAATAGTTTAAAATTCCATTTTTCATTGCGAGGAGACTTAATTATTTCATTTAAGGTTGTTAATTTTCCAACAGCTGGTGGACCATATAGAAATAATAAAATCATATTTCCAATTGTATGAGGAAGTATTTGAAAATATCTGAAATATATATTGGATGTAGATTGATATATTGTGAGTTTTACTAACTAGATCAGGGAATAATTAGATTATTATATTCAATCGCAGACCATGAAGCAAGATATTATCAATCATTTCTGGCAAGAATTGAAATAACAATAACGGATAATATTCCAATAATAAATACCAATAGTTTGCTTAGAGCCAATGCTGAATAGACATACGCCATCCAATTTGGGAATTCCAATGGATTTTCTAACATTTTGGACCATTTCTGCTTTATACTGATGATCTATTCAAATAGAAAACAGTCAAAAACGATCCCATGAGCTACTTCTAACTAATTTGATATTAATAATTCCGAATAATACCCTGAATTTATTATTCATTATTTTTCAGTGGTCTTAAATGTTGATTTTTCTTGAAGAAGAGGAAGGGATCATTTGTAAATGATAAAAAGTTGCTTCTTAGATATTCAATATTGTATTCTAATATTAGGTGGCTTGGGGCATTCAATTTTAACCAGATCGGATATTTCAATTGTTTATAAACATCCAAAGAACTTTCTAATGGGGCAACAGGATCCTTATCCCCCACCAAAAGAATGGTTGGTACAGTTATGTATTTCCAAGCATCATAGACATTCCCTTTCCAAAGAAATTCTCTAGCTTGCCTAGTTGTTACTTGGGGATCAATACGTCCTACTCTCTTCAATGCAAGCTCTTTGGTGTCTTTCGCATTTTCCTTCGGTAGAACAAAATCTAACATTGGTTTTGCCAACCATTTTTTAAATATTTGAATTATTATTGGAGGCAAGAAGTACATGGGTCTAATAAGTTTATGCGGTTTAAAACTAGATATTGGTGAAATTATTAATATTCCTGTGACATAGCGCGTGATTGGGAGCTTGGTAGCATAAGCCGCAGCAATGGGAAGACCACCAATACAGGAACCCATAAGAAACACCTTCCCCAATTCAGATGTGTCAATATTATGATGATTTGCAAATTCTAACCGAAGTTGAAGATATTTCACAAAAATGTAGTTCATATCTAATGCGGTCTGTTTGACGGTCAGAGGGCCGAATCGGGAAGATTTTCCTAACCCACGTGCATCATATGCAAAAACATTGAATAAATCTGAAATTTTATCAGTCAGGGGATTATTATCACTATGGTGAGCTAACCAGCCATTTACCACGAAGAAAGAATCCTTTGAAAGACGTTCTTTTGTTAATGGAGTAAGCCATTTCCCAAATAATTGGTCATACCCTAATTTTTTGTTATTAAAGTCTTCATACCAAGGATGGGAATCTGAGAGTAGGTTCTTAAGTACTGGTTCTTGCAAGTTCACCGGCTGCATACTAGTTTCAGGTTTGATGTAAATCAATTCTCTGTTACTATAACAGTAAAATTGTGATATTCTATTCGCGGATAAATCTTGAAGTGCAATAGAGTAATATTTCATCATTTGTTAATCAATATAGCAGTTAATAACCAATATCCAGATTTAGCTGATTAATCGGGGTTTTTCCTTCTGATACTCGTTTGATATTTTCAATAATATCCTCAGAAAAAATATCTTCACGATCACGTACTTTAAACGCTGAATGGGGACTCATTACAACATTATTCAATTCCTTGAAGGGGAAATTTTGATTTACATCAGTTGTTTCTTCTTGATTTTTTGGGTAATTATACCAGACATCTAGAGCTGCACCACCTATTTTATGTTCTTTTAAATGGTTATAAAGTGCTTCTTCGTCAATTATAGGCCCTCTGGCAACGTTTATTATTATTGCCGTTTCCTTCAGTAAATCAAGTTCGTCCTTACCAATCATGCCTTTTGTTTCTGTCGTGGAAGGTAGGGCAACAAGAATGAAATCCGATTCTTTTAATATATATGAGAGGTCCTCTGGTCCCCCTAGAAAATCACACAGATCATCCTCACGTTTCCCGGGATCCCGTTTAATTGCGTAGATTCGTGTATTGAAACCGAATTTTAACATCCTGGCAACTTTAGACCCAATAGCACCATAGCCAATTATACCTAGTGTTTTATTAGTTATCCAATATGAATTGGTATCATCATATCTAGGAGTCCAATCCCCCTTTCGCATGCGTGCATCTCGATAGACTATTCGCTTTGCTGCAGCCATCAGAAGAGACACCGCATGTTCGGCAATGGATATGGAATTGGAATGAGAATTGGAAACCGTGATCTGGGTATTCTTTTTTAGTAATTCAAAATCCAATCTCTCCGAACCTGTCCAAGGAACCTGTATGTGTCGGAGTTTAATCGCTTGTTCTATAAATTCTTTTGAGATCCTGAAACCAACAAAGATCTCTGCTTCTGGAGCGATTTCAAACAAAGTTTCTTCACTTGCATCTTCAGGAAAAATAAGTTCAATGTGTTCTGGTAGTTTTTCCCGGAAGATATTTTTGTATGCGGGACCGATTAACCCTTGAGCTTGGAATAGAACTTTCATCTAATTTCCATTTTTTTTACAATGATTTAAACTTATTTTCACTAATGATTTTTGACTGATAGTTTCTCAAAGAAGGATACAATCTTTTAATACAATAACTAATAATAGCAAATCAAATTTATTATTAATTCGAAT
>CAZRLL010000106.1:0-12905 GCA_964600735.1 uncultured archaeon | reverse complement strand
TGCTGCTTTTGCCATTTTTTCCCTGTTGAAGTCTGATTGAATAGATTATTGAAATAGCTCTGCTTGAATTGTGACTAAATGAGATGGAAAATAAATAGACAATTCCTTTAAATCTTTATTATGAACGAAAAAATGAAAATTAAAGAAGAGATAAAGAAAAAAATTGATGAATTAATCACTGAGGAAATGACCAGATATGGCACTCCAGGTGTGAGCATAGGTATTATTCATTTTGATCGATTAATTTAAAAACAAAATTATGGAGCCAGAAATTTTGAGGATCATCTTTCAATTTTTAGTTATTCCCTTTTTTCCAGCTTTAAAATAGCATCCTAATCCAGTTCTAATCCGAATCCTTGTTTCTCAATAGCGAATATGCTAAATATCACTAGAAATAGTTATTAAAAGCAATACTAGTCTCTAATAAACCATCGCCATTTAATGTTACAATTTGAAACAACTTTGTTCACCTTATTCATCTTGAGGGATTACTAGATCTATCACAATATTTTTCATTCATTTATTTATAACAATATTATAAACTAATTCAGGTGAATCGCGTTAGCTTTACAAGAGATTACTATGAGGTGCTTGGGATTCAAAGGAATGCCGCTCAAGGCGATATTAAGAAAGCATACAGAAGACTTGCAATGAAATACCATCCGGATACAGCAAGAAATTTAACTAGTAAAACTGCAGAAGAACGATTTAAAGAGATAAATGAAGCATATTCGGTTCTTTCTGATCAAAAGAAAAGAAGAATTTATGATCACGGTGGTCATCAAGCACTTCAAAATAATTTTAATTCAAACATGCATTATACAACTACTTACAGTAATTTCAATGGAAAATCAAAAAAAGAAAGGATACTTGAGAAGGTTTATCTAAATGAGAGAATTGTCATAGCTGAATTTGCAAGGGACCTACAAGTAGAAGTAAGAAATTTGTTTAAAATATTGGAAATGATGATTCTTAAACGGCTAATTAATGGTAAAATACAATCAGGAATCTTCGAAAGGTTTTCAATTAATTCCAAATAAGTCTTCTTAATTAAAAATATTAACGTAGATAATTTATTGACTTTGGATATTTATTTTCGCAGTTCTAGCATTCAATAAGAAGTAATTATTTTTACAACACCACATAAAATCTAGTATCTTCTAAAGATATTCCAAAAATCGATTTATATCAGCTTCATTATTATAAATATGTAAGGTTATACGAAAACCATTATCTCGAAAACTAACAAATATTTTATTATTCCTTAGACGGTCCAAAGTAGATTGTAATTGGGAGTGATCATTAGGGACAAATCTTAGCATGGCCGAACGTCGTTTTGGATTGAGATCGCTGATTATATTATATTTAGACCTATCCAGTCCCGCAATGAGCAAATCAAATAATTGTCGTATGTGAAGATAAATCTGATTGATACCTATACCCAATAGAAATCCCAGAGAAGCGTTCATACCCATTAGATTGAGGAATGAGGAACTCCCACCGACATCATATCTAGAAGCACTCTGAACTGATGTAAATTCATACTCATTAAGTTTACTGAAATCTCGTGCATTGACCATTCCCATCCAGGTGGGCATTGTAACCGAAATCTCATCCTGCATTGACTTTGCGATATACATAAAACCCGTCCCATAAGGAGATAGCATGTACTTGTATCCACTAGAAACAATTGCATCTACTGGTGTTTTGGATACATCGAGTGGAACTGCACCGATGCATTGCGTGCAATCAAGAACCAACCAAGCATTTACTTCTTCACACTTTGCTTTCAGTGAATTGAGGTCCATCAAATAACCATTGGTCCAATGAGGATAATCAATAGCTACAACCCGAACCCCCGGGACAATTTCCTTTTCAAGTTGCTCTTGGGTAATCAAATCTCCAGGAGCAGTCCATTCTACAAATTTTATATTTACACCCCTTGATGCCACATTCATCCAAGGATAGACATTTGATGGAAAATTACCACGAATTAGGAGAATTTTATCACCATCTTTCAATTGCATACCCTGAGCCAAGATATTGATCCCATAAGATGTGCTGGTTGTAATAGCGATCTCATCAGTGTTTGATCCGATCATTTTGGCAATTAATTCCCTTGTCCGATCAGGGATCTCAAACCAAATGCTATCTATTAAATTCCAAGGTTCTGATTGCAGCTGGATCGCCTTTTCAATTGCTTTTTGGGTAACTATGGGGAGAGGTCCTTTATGAGAGGCATTAAGATAAGTGATTTCTCCAAAATCTGAAAATGCATTGCGATGATTCATTGGATAATTTGTATATATTTACTAGGATTTTCACTTTTTCTCAAATTATACCTCTAGTATCCATTATTTTGGAAAAAAATTTACTTAGAATTAGAGCATCTGATTTAAAGCATCTACTATGATCTTTTCCATTAGATCTATCAGAAAAGCTAATGTATCAACTATAAGTCTTTAACAAGTTTAGAGAAAACAAAACTATGGAGACAACAGATATACTCTCCAAGGAACACGTATATATTCTATCGATGTTGGATGTTATAGATGAAATTTGCAATATGTCAGAACAGGGCAAGAAATTTCCAATAGCAGATTGTTTAGCAATTATTGAATTTTTACAAGGATATGCTGATAAATTCCATCATGGAAAAGAAGAGGATCTTTTGTTTCCTAATATGGTAAAAAGGGGAATTCCTTCTGAAGGTGGACCTATTGGTGTTATGTTACAAGAACATGATCTTGGAAGGTCAATAGTCAGGTCAATGAAAAAATTTACATCAGACTACACAGAGGAAGTTACCAATTATACACAATTTATAACTGATGGTAAAGCCTTTATTGATTTATTACGCAAACACATCTACAAAGAGGATAATATATTATACAATATGGCTGACCAAGCTTTGACTGATTCCGATCAAATCGAGTTGCTTGGACAATATAAAACCGTTGATAACTCTAGAGAAATGGAATACATAAAAATGGTTGAAACTTTGAAAATGAAATATTTGAAATCTTAGGAGATTGCTGCATTTTTAGGGTTTAGGATAATTTTGATAATGCTTTTTCAATTAGGTTAGCTGCTTCTTCATCCTTATTACGTGCTTCTAGAATGCAAGGGATAAAATTTTTACGAATATCAGGTTCAGCAAGTTTATTTATTTGAGCCTGTTCATCATTCCAAATTTCACCTACAATCTTCCACCACTTCTTCATCTGACTAACTTCCTCATCGAAGCAATCTGCAGCACTAAGTAAATCTTCTTTAGCATTTAAAAATGAAACTTGTTCAACAATCTGTCTAATAAATTTGGCAGCATTGGCTCTTTCAGCGACCATCGTCATTGCATCATAATGTACGATTTTTCGTTCGCTTAGTATTTTCAAATCATCCTGTGGGAATTCCTCATCCTGACCCAATTTTTCAGCCCAGATGGAATAAGAACTCAAACCATTATGGAAATCATGAACTTTAGGTTTGCGAATTACTTCTAGGGCCCATTCTAAACAACTACGATAAATGTCATCTATCGGCAATCTTTCTTGTTCATTACCAATTAATATCATACCCAGTGTATCTTTAATCCAGCCAGTTTTTCGAAAATATCCTGCGGATTCAAACTCGACACCCTCATTAAACTCCTGGACTTCCTGGAAAAAATTCCAACCTATCAAGGTACCTCCATCATTATCGTATCCAGTAATAATGCAGCACTCGGGTGGTCCAATAACTCCAAATCCCAAGACAGGTGTTCCTCGATCATATATATTCTCAATGATTTTACTCTGAAGAACACTGGATTTCTCCTTCTTCAATTTGAGATGTTTAATCATTTCAAGATCAACTTTCCAATCTTTGTTTAGGATCATTTCATAGGAATAACCAACTGCTTCGAATGCCCGTTTTATTGGTTCAATCTGATTTTCTGCCATGTTTAAAATATCAATATTACCTCCTTCCCATCGCTTAGAATGCCACATTAACCGATATGCTGCTCCCGATGTTGCCATTATGTACTCATAGGAATATGGAGCTCCTAGGAAAGATAATGCAGATTTGAGACATGCTGAAAAAGTAGTAAATTCATAATTTTTACCTATTGGTTCAAAGCTGACCCGTTGTATACCTTCTAATGCATAACGGGATTGAGGTTTTGACAATGACTAATCACCCGATTTACAGAATTTGTAATAAAATAAAAATGTACACTGGAATTATCGTATTTACGAGAGGATTTTCTTTTGTTTGATATATTTTCAATAATTTCCAAGATTTTCTTGGAAAAAAATAAGTAGTCATTAATGAAAATTTTGCGTTTAGTAGATCCTATACGAAAAAATCAAATAGTCACTAAGTGAGAACAAACGGGTATGCTCCATGTGCCAATACTGCACAATGATTCTTATTATGGCGTATGTTCATATATTTATTATGCAAAATATAAAATTCGCATTCATACTAATACTTTTGATACCAATTACTGCCCAAGCCGACTCTATTGATCTGAGTGATGCTGCATACCAAGTTTATTATTCAAAATATAATGCGTTTGACCAGGAGTGGACCAATATGACCATTATTGGCAATCACTATATAATTTCTTCGGATAACTTTGCCTATGATGGTCTTGAATCTGATTTTCTAATGAATCCTTGGGATATGATTGCTGTTGAGCTTGATAATAGTAATTTCTTCGAGTCAACATTAATGGAAGAAAACCCTCATACTGTTCTAGAAATTAATTATTTTGATGAAAGCAATATACTTTCAATTAGTCAAGCTGATATTGGGCCTGATGGGATAATTCCTCTAATTGATAACATTTTCTACCGGGTAACCGGATATACTGAGGAATTTCGGGCTTGGCCAATCGACATGCAGGTACATGTAATGGAAAGCTATCCAGAACAGTATGGAGTTGTTGCAAAATTTCAAAGGGGAATTAATCTCTTAGAATATGCGCGGCACATGGAAAATGTAACACTTATTGTATCAACTTATAATGTTTTTGAGGAACCGATAACCTCAGATGATCAGGTTAGTGCGATTTATATGGATACTGAAATGGTTATCATTGATGAAGTGGGTAAGACAGTGGAAATAAGCTACAAAACATTTACTTTAGGTAAGGATTTTTCACCGTCCAAATTACATATCACGATATTAATGGATAATGGACCATATTTACATTATCAAGTATATGGATCTGATCTCCCATCATTAAAATTACAGGGATATGATAATATCCAACCAAAACTCATTACATTTACAGTAATTGAGGACAATGATACAGAGAGTGAAATTTTAGAACTCCCAATTCCAATAACATTCATGATTACAGCACTATTACTCCTACCAATTATCAGGAAAAAAATTCTAAAATAAAAAATTATACTTGACTAGATCCATTTTATTTGTAATATGCCCTAATGTTGAAGAGGATGCCAACCATAAAACTGAATACAAAATGGAAAGCAAAATAGTATTGAATAATCTAACCCAACGGCGTATATCTTATTATAGATAATCATAAGCCATGGACTAATAAATGACTGAAAACTTAGATAATGACTTGGAAAAGGAAACAATAGATGATGAAGAAAAAGTAGAAAAAAAAGAAGTAGAAGACGAGAAAAAATCATTTTTAACTAAAATCAAACGTATCCCCTGGAGGGAATTTATTAGAAACCAATTCAAAAAATTAGTCGGATTCTTGATTATGCTCATTATGATGTTAATCATTATTTCACTTTCAAATGACGTGAGTGGGGGTAGTGATGAAATCAATCCAGATAATATCATAAGTTCATCATCCAATAATGATCTTTTGCTGATATTTTTATCATCCTCCTTATTCTTGATTGTACTTGCATTCTTTACAAAAGTTGTTTTTATCGATCATAAGTTCGAATTTGGTATTGAAAACTGGAAATCCCAGAGAGCATTCTGGTTCTTTCTGTTAACCATTTCCTTCATTTTATTAGTGTACATACTTCTGGATATTGCCCTAGTCAATGTTTATTTGATCACGGGACCAGCATTAGTGATGTGGTCTTTGGAATCAGCAGTTGGATCTTCAATACCATTTTCCATTCCGGTAGATACCGATAGATTGGCATATAGTGAAATTAGAGGTTTATACTTCACAGCGATGTACGTTTTTATCCTACTATTTCCTTTAGTTATGTTTATGGTTATTTTAAGTCGCTATGGTAGAAATAAAATTAGCGAAAGAAGAGAACAACCCAAAACACCCTACACTCTTAAACGATTCATTAAATTTATACTTGTAATTCCATTAGAGCTAATTTTATTATCAATTTTTGCAGCAGTAAACTCATCCAGTCTACCACCAATAATTTCCATTGTAATAATTTTTAGTATGTTAGTTGTTGGTTTCTGGTGGCTACTACAGTTACTTACACTGATATTTCGAGTATTGAAATTTACGGCATTTATCACTTATTCTAACATTTTAATAATTGTTCCAATAATTTTCCTATTCTACTTGTTACCTGCGATACTCTGGGGTAGTTGGGACCTAATATACATATTAAGGACAGGAGGTCTTGATAACACCATATACAACACTGATTTTGCATCAACGGAGAGCATGAGAATTGATCCCAACACTGAAGACATTGGGGGTCTCGGATGGCAGGATTTCTTGATTTTTTATTTGCAGACAATTTATTACAATTTAGGATCACTCATCCGCATCGTCGAATTGGATTTTGTTATAATTGTGGGTTTAAGTGCAGTGGTTATTGGATTTGCTGAAGGTTATTCAATCGTGGCAATTTTCAGGTCACTTTCTAGGGGTGTCTCCATTGCAAGAAGTGGTCGAATTGCATCACAATCTGCACCACGGATGATTGTGATTACATCACGCTTGATTTATATATTAGCATGGTTAGCTCTTCTATGGGATAAATTTTTAGTTTTGTGGGAAATATCAATTGAAGAATTAAACTTTGACCTACCGTTTATTGATGTACCTAGAGTTTTTGTTCCTGTATATGATTTATCAATTAACATTGAGGGTTTAGGAGGGATTTTTATTCCATTAGCAATATTATTGGTCCCATTTTACTTTATCATCACCAGTTCTTTCAAATTTTTATCAGTATCCTTGGTGGCTGAAAAGACAAAACATGATGCCCAGATTTTCTTCCTCCTGATTAGTTCGGCATTTATTCTCATTATTTCAAAAATACTTGCAGATATCACCGCACTTCCAGATTTTGAAAAAACAATATCAGAGGGGGGTCAAAAGGATTTTCTACCCCTTAGTGGAGAAACAACGGAAAACATATTACCTTTTGCAGCTAAATTATTCGAATTTTCAGAAGCTATTGGATTCTATGCAGGAGTCGTTTTTTCTATCTTTTTGCTTTTGAAAACTTGGTTTAACAAGATTCGTGGAGTTCATGTAGAAGAAGAAATTGTTTTTGAAGATTAAGCAACTTATATGTGGCAATAGAATTTATTGATTTTGAATCAATTAGAACAATAGTCATAGTCCTAATCAAAAGAGTTATTGATTTTTGCATTCATTAGCCAATTAATCAAAATATGAGGATAATATTTTGACAACTTTAAACAACTTAGAAATGAAACCCTATTATTTCTTAGGTATTTTTCCAGTGCCTGTTTTTATCATTGCATATTTATTTGCTGAAATTTATTATAACTTTATTATAAGAAAGAGTATCCGATATTTCTTTGGCTTTCACAGAAAACGAGGTATTGTTATTGGTGTGATTTAAATGATTAATTGGACTCTTCTAAAATAGTCAACAAAACAGGATCAAGTGTTGTTATTGTTTAAGTTATACAACCTAGCAATTTTTACTTATTATTGACTTTGGGTATTTTGATTTTCATAATTATATGTATTATCAGTTATTGGAACAGATATTTCATGATCTGTCGTTTCAATGAATTCTTTACTCACCTCATACTTACGTATTGGTTGCCTTAAGAGTCCTCCCAAGGGATTGTCAAGGTCAATAATAATTGTATAGCTAAAGACGACGATGAGAGTCCCCATGAATAATACAATATAGTATAATTTAGGGCTTGAAAATCCCTGGATTAGAAAGCCTATCCAAAATATTATCGAAGTGAGCAGGTAAAAATATCGTAACAATCGGGGAATATCGATTACTGCTTGCTCGATTCGCTGATTTCTTGCCTTCGTTAGATTTCTGTAGGAAACGATTAATTGTTCAAAGCCAACTGGATCCCGGGAATCATTGAATTGGATTTTATCGATCACCTTTTTAATTTCAATTAATTCAGTTGATGGAAGAGAGATCTCTCTGTGCCCTGATAATTCCGGAAATTCATAAACGAGAGTCCGATCAATATAATTAAGAAGAACTTTTTTCATCAATTCAGTAATCATAGGATCATCTAAGTAATCAGTATTTACCCAAATCGCAATCAGAGCATCATTTTCATCTGCATAACACTGCCTTGTAAAATCAAAGTGATTCCAGACATTAACCAAAGTAAAAGCTGTAATTAAAGCATATATTGTACCTAAAAATCCAATTACATCAGATTCACGAATTTCAGAAAAATCATTGAGTACGGGATGCTGGTATTCATTAAGGTAGTATCCGAAACCCATGGCCAGTGCTACCAGAATTATTGCTTTCCCAAAAGAATACATTCCAGAATCAATTTCATCTTAACTTGATATTTAAAGATACTTAATAAAATAACTGCCCCATAATAGTCTAAACTCTTCAAACAGTAATTTTTTTCCTAAAATTACATTGGATGGAAAATTACGATGGTTAGCTTGGATATAAAATATGTATTATTATGAATTTGATATTTACTGCGACATTACTAGTGCTAAAAGTTTTAATTTACCGGTATCAACCATAATTAGATTAAGGTTATTGTAAATGAGTGATTTAAGAGCCACAGAAGTCGCAGAGGGGATACACTGGATCAAGGACAGGTTTGTCAATGTTTTTCTTGTGGAAATGGATGAAAATCTGATGCTAATCGATTCCGGGATGAATAAAAAAGCCAAATCAATTATGAATTATGTATCCACAGAACTTGAATCCAGGAAAATAGAAAAAATATTACTGACACATCATCACACTGATCATACCGGTGGACTTCACTATCTCTATCAACATCTTAAACCGAGAATCTTTGTATCAGAAGAGGATGAAATTTATGTTTCAGGTAAGGAAAAACGTCCAGTACCGAGAAATAAAATCCTTTATCCATTGTACTTTATAATAAAACCATTTATGAACCCAAAACCTGTCACTCAGCTCGAATTGATACATGATGGAGAATTAATTGATGGATTTACCACTTATCACCTACCTGGTCATACAATGGGGTCAATGGGATTTTTAAGAGATAATGTCATGTTTTCAGGTGACGCGGGTATTACAAAAAAAGGTAAAGTAAGATTAGGGACCTCTATATTTGCTGAATCTATGGATCACGCTCAATCTTCATTGAAAAAGATGGCAACACTTGAATTTGACATGATTCTTTCTGGTCATGGAGCACCAATCCTAGAGGATGCATCCCAAAGGGTAAAAGAAGCTGTAGAATCTTTCGATTGAATTTGTAATAATCGGATATTTTTGGTAATATAGGTCAAAAACTGCAAGAATTCATCAAATGTAATCGTTTTTCAAGCATAATACTCGAAGTCTACCTCAGTAATATATCTCCTTGGAAATAAATAAATAGCATGGAAAGTAGATTTAATTAAGTAAATGGCAAGTAAAACGAGAATTTCAAATAAAGTGCAGAGCATTACCCCTTCCGCAACTCTTGATATTAATGAAGTTGTTACAAAATTAAGAAGCGAAAATGTAAAAATTTATGATTTAGGGCTTGGAGAGGCAGATTATCCTACACCAGAAATTGTAACTTCTGGCTTGCATGCAGTCGAACAAACTCGAGTCACAAGATATACTGAAGTTGCCGGAACCCCTCAATTACGCAAAGCAATCTCTGATGCCTTGTCCACATGTTTCCACCGCCCCCCAACTCAATCAGGGCAGGGTTGTGGTAATGACTTGTTTTATTCTCCATATGAAATCATAGTTAGTTCCGGATCTAAGCATCTACTTTATTCAACCGTTCTAAGCTTGTGTAATCCTGGCGATGAGGTCATTCTGCTCGCCCCTTATTGGGTTTCATATCCGGATATATGTAAACTTGCAGATGCAAAGCCGATTATTGTAAGTGCAGGTGTGGAAGAAAATTTTATTCCTCCAGCAGAACGTATAGAAAAATCAATATCAAATAAAACTCGATTAATTTTCTTAAATTCTCCAAATAATCCAACTGGACAAGTATGGAATTTGAAACAAATTAAAGCATTGGCGGATGTAATCCTAAACTATAACAATATCTATTTGCTTTCGGATGAAATATATGGTCTCATCACATTTGAAGATACACCCCACATTTCTCCAGCAACCCTATCAGATGAAATGAAAGAAAGAACAATAGTCACCAACGGTCTTTCAAAAGCCTACTCAATGGGTGGCTGGAGGATCGGATTTGCTGCTACTTCTAATATTGATATAATGGATAGTTTACTTAAAATTGCAGCAAATACTATTTCATCGGTACCATCAATTACACAAGATGCTTCAATTAATGCGTTTAAAGCATGGGACCGTGTAGAGAAAATGCGAAAAGATTTTCAAAGTAGAGCAAATGTGATACATAACCGATTAAATGAAATTGGCCTACGTACAGTTAGTTCTAAAGGTGCATTTTATGTATTTCCAGATGTTTCAAAATTATTTGGTAAAAAGATTAATGGAAAGACAATTAAAAATTCTACTGATGTTTCAAAAGTAATTTTGGAATTTGCACATATTGCATCTGTACCTGGAATTGCTTTTGGAAATGATAATCACATTCGACTTTCATTTGTGCGAAAAGTATCAGAAATTGAAGAAGCTTGTGATGCCTTAGAAAGAGTAATTAACAAAATAAACTAACTTATCTTTCGATTTAACAATTTAATTTCTTCCAGTTTAAGTAATTTGTAACTTCCCAGTGAATGAACTATATCTGGTTTTGGAATTTTCATTAACCATATTGTTTCAGTAGCTAATTGAAATGTATAATCTTTAAAGAATTAAATAATTGAAATGTATATTGTTAAAAGTTTTTATTAATTTGTTCTTGTAATCAGAGAGTTTTAATGTATTAGCAAACCGATTAAATAATCACAAGACAAGGTTGTAAACGTTTGGAGCAAATTGATATTAATACTATCATCTCGATGGAAAAAATCGGGAAAATTAAAGATGCTATTAATTCATTTAACAGCATTCCCGACTTATTGACAATTAGTGATAATTTAATAAAATCAAGAATCTTGGTCTGTGATGGCAAGATAAAAGAAGCTAATAAAATCTTTCAGAAAGATCATAAAATACCATTACAGGAAAAGAATAAAGTTTTTGAATTTCAGTATTCTGTTTATTTAGCCTATACATCTTACTTTCTCAAAGAGTCGATAGAAAATGTAGGGCAGATGATTAATGAGGCGAAATTTCTATATCATCAAATGAATGATTTGGAAAAAAGTGCAGTCAAAGAAACTCTCTGTTTTTTGCAAACTACAAAAGGATTGCACAATGAAATAATTGGCAATTTTAGTGTAGCATTAGAAAGCTTCACTAAGGCTGCAAAAAATTTTGAGTTAAATGGACATACCTATTATTTATCTGGGATGTACGGTCATATTGGAAGAATTCAACAGAAAATGGGAGAATTAGATAAGGCTCTCTTTTATTATTCAAAGGAATTAGACCTAGCGAGGAAATTACAAGATTTAAATCGTATGGCACGATCAACACTCAATATTGCTTCTTTGAATTGGAGAAAGAGCAAACTCGACGAAGCATATGAGCTTTACAAGGAAAGCTTGAAATTTTCAATCGAAAGCGAGAATGACCTTTATATTGCAGAAACATTGTTTGATTTAATTTTAATTTCTCTTGAGTTTGTAACGGAAAACAATACAAATTACTACATGTCAGAATTGGAGAAATATACAGAATCTTCAGCGAATTTAGAGGAACTAATTCGATGTCAAATTGCAAAAGCCATGATTCTAATGAACAGTACTCGAATGATTAATCGTGCTAAGGCTCAAGAAATTTTAAAAATTGTAGTTAATTCAGATATGGTAAACCAACAATTAACAATTTTTGCGATGCAAAACCTCTGTGTTCTACTTTTAGAAGAACTTCAACTGTATGGAGATAGCGAAGTGCTTTTTGAGATAAATACATTGTTAGAAAGTTTGTCGAACATTGCAAAGAAGCAAGGTTCGTATGTGTTAGATATCGAAGTTCTTCTCTTACAGGCTAAATTTGCACTACTCGAAGGAAAGGGCGAAAAAACATTCAAATTTATCAAAGAAGCTAAAGATATTGCCATGGACAAACATTTAGAATATTTAATAAATAAAATTAACGAAATTGACAAATCAATGAGTGATGACATCCACAAATGGATGTTGGTAGTTGAAAGTGATTCTTCAATGAGAGACCGTGTTGAAAAGACCAAAATTAGTGAATACTTAAAGGACGCAATAAAATTAAAGAATTTTCTTAAAGATGCAAGTGGACCCTTTAGTTAAGCGAACGAGATGCATTAATCAATCAATTGACTGTTTTTATTAATGGATCATATCTGGGCTTGAATAAATATTTATACTATCCAAGAACCTTAATCTAAATGTGCTTATCGTTATTATACTGTTATTATTTCATTATTTGGAATATCTAAAACAGAGTCATTTATATTTCTAAGAAATTAGTGAAATTACTATGAGAATTGGAATTATTGGGGTTTGTGACAGTTAAACCAAT
>CAZRLL010000105.1:0-12922 GCA_964600735.1 uncultured archaeon | reverse complement strand
CCTGGAGGGACACCAAGATGGCGAAGGAAATAATACCGAAGATCGAGGGAGAAGCAGTGCTGGCGCATCCGCTGCGGGAGCGGAAACCCCAGAAGCTGACACCGTGGGCGAAGCCGTCCCACCAGGGGCCGCAGGAGAGCAAGAAGCCGGCCGACCCGAAGACGCAGGTTGTAGGCAACATCGGCTGGTTGAAAAGGCCGAACAGCCAAGAGAGAGCGGAACTGGAAGCGAGGCTGGCGTTCCACAAGTGGACTCCCTGGCGTGATGTCGCGACCCTGTTCCCGGGCACGCCGCTGCTGAAAGCCGATGCCGGCACCAGCTGTTTCTATTCCACGATCATGCGCCGGTGCAGGGCGTGCGGACAGGAAGAGTTGCGTACGATCGACACGCCGTGGGCTGAGCTCAAAAAGTGTGAAGTATCGTCGACATGAACAAAGACAAAGGCAACGGTGATGGCGGACCGCGCCGGCGTGCCGAGCTCGAGCTCGTGGTTGTGCTAGATGGGCCGCAGCCGGGCTCGATTCGGAGCTTGCACCTAGAAGATCCGAGCAAACTGGAGACTTTTGCTCCCAGAAAGCTCCGGATCGTCTCAGCGGCCGAAATAAGCGGCGCCGGGCCGCTCAGCAGCGCCGATGCTGCGTACGAGACCGTGACTCTTCACCGGGTAGCGGTTTTCTTGCTTGATGCGTCGTTTGGAGAAGCATCGCCCACGGTGCCGCTAGCAACGGTCGTTTTCATGGCCGCTGAAGCCCCACAGGTACTCACGAGATTGGGACGGACCGCCGGTCACTACATGCAGATGAACATGCAAATCTCGGCCCAAGCCCTTGCAGTGAGCCGCAGCCAAGAAATTCCGCACGCTCTCTCGCACGGTTTTTCGATGATCGCCAATCAGTTTTTCAAGATCCAGGCTATAGATTGGGGCAACGCTACTCTTGCTGCGGCCGGTATCAGCCCAAGGCAGAAGGAACCTCCTCTGATCTTGGCGATCGCCGACATCCTCCGAGCCCTGACGTCCCAAGCAGCGAAGGAAGAGAAATGAGCCCAGAGATCTCGAGACGAAAGTTCATGCAGGCGCTCACTCTGGCCACCGCGGCGGTCGCCGCCGGCGTCGGCGGAGCCAAGGCGACCAAGCGCCTCGTGTTCGAGCAGGAGACCCCCGGTTTTCGAGAAACCTTCGAGGAAGGGGACGTGATCTTCATCCCGGTGCAATTCCCGCGCGAGGAAGGGATCAGTTGGAGCCCGGAAGGCGGCGGCAGCCTACCGACGCCGCGGCAAGCGGTCACATGTGAAATCCAGTGCCGGGTGTTTACCGCCGGGAAGGAACCGATCTTCGAGTACCGGGGCAGCCGTTACAATCGCAACGAGCTGTTCGCCGAAGTCTCTTGGCGGAGCCTCCAGGGTAAGCCGATTTGAGCAAGACGCCGCGCATCGCGGTCTGGCCAGGCGCTAAGACTCGCGACGTGGTCGCCCAGCAAACCCGCTACCTGATCTGTGATCGGTGGGGCTTCGTCCCGTTCGATCACCAAGCAGACACGTGGGCAGCAGCCGACGGGCTGGAGCTATCTGGAGAGCGGGAGAAAGCATCAACGCTCCTGGAGTGTTGGACCTCCGACGGCCATGAGTCCGACATGGAACCACGGTCCGGCTATCCTTCAGCGCTCAAGTTCGGCGACGGATCGCTCTGGTGGCTGCTGCAGGACAAAGACAAACGGATCTACTACGAGAAGCTTCAGAAACGGCTCCAGGGGGTCGCCCGGGTGCTCGCGCTGCTGGCCTCGTTCAAGGCCGGCAAGAGCGCAGGAATTGCGCTGTATGCAGCCTCGTTCGGCACCGTAGACGGCTTCATCTGCGACTTTATTGGTCTCCAATACGACACCTCCGAGCCGGAGTTCATCTTCGTACGCGACTTTCTGCTCACCGAACGCGGCCTCAACCTGAAAGTGAGCCGCTACGCGAACACGCGGGGCGACGTGGAGATCGTTCTCCAGGACTCTCAGGCCACATATCGCTCTCGGTCGTTCAAAGAGGCTGAAGCGCTCGAGGGCAAAGAACGCGATATGTACGTGTTCGTGGAGTCCTACCAAACCGGCGGCCTGCGACCGTTCGACGAGCTTTCCCAGAACCTCGGTGCACGAGACGGGATTGCCCTTTTCCCGAGCACGCGCAAACGCCCCAACGTAGAGGTTCTCCACCAACGCGGCCACACCAGCAGCCCGGAGTTCGATCATTTCCATTGCACTTGCGATGTGGATCGGATCGAGAATCCCTACGCGCACGATGCGCGCGCGCGCGCCGCAGCGAAGCTAACCATGACCCGAGAACGGTACGCCGTCGCTTGGGAGGGCAAGCGGGGCACCTATCTGGGTTCGGTGTACGAATACACCCAAGGGGATCGTCAAATCCCGCTCTGCAAGTGGATGCCGGCACCGGTGATCACCGCGCTCAAGATCCCGGAAACGTGGGTGACCTGGTGCGGAATCGACTTCGGATCGCACTATTCGGCGGTTTTTTGCGGCTTCGACCCCCGCGGGCACGCGAGAGCGCTTGCGGAGGTCGCAAACTACCGCTACATGTCCGGAGAAATCGAGTTCGTGAAGTCGATGTCGCTGGATGTGTGGGCCAAGCAAGTCCTTGATACGGCAGAGCTACTTGGCCGAAAATGGCGCTATTTCGGCGATGCCAACCTGCAGATGCGGCGCGAACTGCGCAACACGTACGGCATCCACATCGAGATCGGCGTTCCGGATCTAGAGCTCCGATGCGACGTCACGCGCACGTTCTTTCAGCACGACAGGATCCTGTTGGCGCCGTGGCTGGACATATTGCCGCAGGAAATCGAGAGGGCGAAGTTTCCTCCGCACGGCACCAATTCATTGGGCTACTATAGGCGCGTCAAGGGCGACGATCACGAGCTCGATTGCCTGGAGCATGTGTGTGCACGCCGCGGCCAGGGTAAAGTGATCCCGAAAGAAGCTCCAGCATCTCCGCTTCGTCTGCTGATCGGAGATGCCAAGCTCAAGGATCCTCGCGAATGCTGGGATCCGCATATTGGACTGTAAAAGTGCAGAAGCCGAAATACCGATCTCACCGCTTCTACGGGCTCCTGAGCATCCCGCCGGGCCGGCTCGCGGACACGATTCGCCGTATCATCACGCGATCGACGGTTGAAACCAGGCACATGCAGCCACCGCCACCGGGAGCACACCGCGTCCGCACAAGCCTGAAGCAAAGGATCCTTTCGTACTTGGGGCTGGATTTGATGCTGGAATCGCTCCAGGATCTATGTGCCGATCTCGAGGCGATCCGTGGCTTCGCCAGAACAATGCAGTGGGTGCAAAACAAGCGAGACAAGAGAGTCCAAGCGCTACATGACAGGTTCGCGACGTTGGAGAAAGCGCTCCAGGATGTCGCCGACTCCGAGAAAGTACTTTCGCCAATTCGGGAGATCGAATGGCGCCAGAAAAAGCGCGATCGGGCGCTCGAGGCCCTTCACGATCGGTTCTGTGCGCTGGAGCGCGACATGGACGATCGCCTCGAGCACGGCCGGCGCCTAGAGGCGCTGATCATCGCACTCGGTCACTCCATGGCTTTGGATCTGAGCGCCAGCGCCGATGCCGACCTGAATGCGCCTGGCGCCACCGCTGACCCGTCCCGTTCCGGGGAATTTGAGATCTGGGATCCTCACATAGGACCAGAAGGATAGGGCAATGGCGAAAGAGCTCGAGCTCGATGAACTGGAGAGAGAGTTCAAGCGCTACCAGAAGATGAAGGCTCACACCGATGGTGGTGTAGAGCCGCGCACCCTGCTCAACCTCTCCTGGCTGGCCGGCGAGCAGAAGGCGTTCCTGCGAGGCACCAGGCTGGTCACCCCGCCACGCAATCGCAACAAGCCGTCCATGGTCGTCAACATCCTCAAAAAGCGCTTCGACAAGGTCGTCGGGAAGCTCTCCTCGATCGATCCGGTGTTCAAATCACACCCCGACACCGATGACCCAGAAGATATTTCTGAGTCCGACGCGGTCGACCAGCTCGATCAAGCGCTGGATGAAAAGCTGAAAGAGACCATGCTGCGGCGCCAGCGCTGGTTCTGGATGGGCGTGAGCGGCATCGCTTTCGAGTTCACCGAGCATGTGCCCGATGAGACCGTCGAGCCGGTACCCGTGATGGATCCTGGCGGCAGTGGCGAAATTCTCTGGAAGGACAACCTCACCGGAGACTCGGTACTCGAGTCGATGCGAGATCAGATCGTGGAAGCGGGGCTCGGGCCGGTTGAGCGGTTCGAGCCGCTCGAGGAGCTCAAGCTCGAGGGTGACCTGAAAGTCTCGATCGAGGGCGCGCTGACGATGTTCTGTCCGGACTCGATTCGGGATATTCACGACCTTGCAGGCGACCAATCGGTCATGCGGGCCCGCATCAAGTCTCGCTCCTGGATCGAGAATAATTATCCGAAATTCGACTTCGGCGACACCTCCACACAGACCGAGTTCAAGATCGTCACCACCGACATCACGCACGGTGGAGATTCTCTCTCCGGAACCAACCTAAAGCACCTGATCCCGATTGTTCAAGGTACTAAGGACAAGGATGATCCGGACATGTTCCTGATCATCGATCGCTACCAGCCGGTCTCGACTGACCTGCCTCGAGGCTGGAGCAATTCCGAGACCCCAGCGCTAGCGTGGGGGGGTCGGCTGACGACGTTCATTCCGTCGATTGGGATCGTCCATGATGGCGAGCTGCCGTATGAAGATGGCGTCCCGATCAAGGTCTACCACTGGGATGCGGTGACCACGACTTTTTGGACCGGTGGTCTCGTGGAGCACGCGATTCCATCGCAGAAATCGTTCAACAAGCACCAGACCGATCTCAACGCCATAAGCAACTCCTACATCAAGATGAAGCTCCTCGCGACCCTCGGGTTCGATCTGGACAACTGGGATCCGGACACCACCCACCCGATCGTTGGCGGGCTGGACGAAAGCGGCAATCCGCTGCTGGCGTTCTTGAATCCGCCCAATGTGCCGAACTGGTACATGACGCGCACCGACAGTCTGGCCGGGCACATCACCGAAATGATGGGCGGTGGGGACCTGTTCGATAAACCGAAGTTTCCGGGCCAGCTCCGCGGATCGATGGCGATCCCGATTCTGCTGGAGATGGCGGACACCGAGTACGGACCGATCTTGCAGGAGTACGGGATCGTCTTAGCCGAGGTAAAACAGCAACGCCTCAACCGCGTGAAACAGTTCTGGCCAGCGGTGCGTACGATGCACTACTTCTCGCGCCGCGGACGCGAGGAGGTTTTCGCGTTTCATACCTCGGCCATCTTGCGTGCAGGAACCAACTACAACATTTCTGTCATGAGGACCTCGCTCGTACCTGAGCTCGCATCGATGCGAGAGGCTCGGATCGCAGCTCGGCTAGGCGGCCCGCTCCAGGTCCTCTACGTGGATGAGCGCCAGGGTGGATTCGATAAGGAAGCAATCGCCTCCGATTTGCGGTTCGGGCCGGCAGCACGAGAATCCAAGATCGCCGCCGACCGACTATTCGCCAAACAGGTGATTGCTCGGGTAATGAAGGCGCAGCCGGCGCCGCCGGTGCTGCCGATGCAGCCGCACGCGATCATGCTCGATGAATACGAGGGCAAGATCAACACCCTCGATTTCTTCCGGCTCTCGCCCCAGATTCAGAAGATGCTCACGGACCGGTCCGAAGCGCACCTTGAGCACCTTGAGAAGGCGGCGCAGGCTCAGGCTGACGCGGCAGAGGCTCAGCGTGCGCAGGCGGCCGCAGCCGATGCGGCACAACAGGCCGCGGCGCGCGCCGGCGCCGAGGCGGTCGATGCCGTGCGAGACCAGCTGAGGGCATCGTTCGAACAAATGACCGCTACGCTCCTCCAGCAGGGCCCCCAGAACTTCGTGGACCCGCGCTCGCCGACTCCTGGAGAGCAACAAGCCGCCTAGTTGCCCGCGAGGGCGTCTTGACAGGAGTGGCCACCGAGGGACATCCTTGGCCCATCGGTGCTAGATCCGGAATCCCTACCGGGGATCGGCCGGACCTTGGCGCCCCACCCTACCGACGGGAACCGAGCAGATGCACCTAGCGCAGGGAACCCCCAAGCGGGATCGGCCTTGTAGCTATGTCTTCGGGCGACTCTCTCAGGAGTTTTAGGATGCGCAGGACAGGTATTCTCCGTAGGTTCTGGCACGATCAGCGTGGCTTTTTGACCTTCGGTACTATCCTGCTGGATCCGGACGAGCCAGGCGCCGAAGGCGCGGGTGGTGATCAAGAACCCGTCGAGCCAGAAATCATCGACATCCCCGAAGGTGCAACCTTCCGGGTGCATGGCGTCGACGATCCCATCAAGGTATCTGAATTCGGAGACCGATACATCCCGCAGGCCCGCTACACGCAACAGCGTCAGGGCGAGAAGGCGGAGCTCGAGCAGCTCCGCACGCAATTGGCGCAGCGCGAAGCCCAAACCCGCGAGTATTACAACGCCCTCCAAAGGCAGAATACTCAAACTGCAGCCGCGTCAACCGCCAGGACCGGTGAGGAAAAGCTCACCGCGATCATGAACTCCGTCAACGCCAAGGGATTTGTTGGCCCGGAGGACCTGAAGGCAGCATTGGCGCTGTCATCTGGCGGTAACGAAGGCACCAGCAACGCCATGAAGCAGATCGTCAGCACCCTAGCGATGATCTGGCAGAACCAGCAGCGGATGCAGGCTTCGATCTCGGGAGTCACTGGCAACATAGCCGATAACCGTGTTGCCGAGATGATGACAACCCTCCAGAAGGACTTCGAGATCACCGAGGAGCAGGCGAGCGACATCGTGCACAACTGGACCCCTGAATCTGGCGAGACGTTCGATCAGATGTGCCGCACCGTTGCCGGAAGATACGAGGCGAGCAGCCGGAAGTTCCACAACGAGTTGGGCGCTACCAAGCTCGCCTCCGCGAAAGCAAAACAGCTCGCGGGGCTCCAGGGCAAGGGCGGCAATGTTTCTCCCACCGGAACGCCGAAATTCGATCCAAACGAGACGCTCGAGGACATATCCAAGAAGCTCGAGCAGGACGGCTTTTTCGACGAGGGACAACAGCTGGCGTAGCGGTTCTACGGGATGAATCGGTCTCCTATACGGGAGACCTATCATGCTGCTGACGATGTTGGCGGTAGGCTTGCATCCGTCTGGGCTCGCGCTCATGATCGCGATCTCGATCGGCGCGGCCACCCTCATGGCGTCCGTGAGCGATCTCACGAACGTGTTCCGGTACAAGTACTTCACTCCGGAGCGGATCCGCTATCTGTTCAACGAGGAATCGGTGCTCTACCGGATCCTCACAAAGAAAAAGCAACGGATTGACGGTCGATCCTCGTCTGGTCGAGGCCAGGCGATCGTTCCCATCCTGACGCAGAACCCGACCGGGTTCCGCGGCATTGTTGAGGGCGGAACCCTTCCCACTCCGCGCCAGCCGGCGACCGACGAGGCAACCTTCGGGCTGCAGGAATTCGTCGGCATGTACAACGTCTCTTGGCGCCTGATTCAGGATTCGATGCGCTCGGTTGCAGCCTTCGAGCGTGCGGTCAAGCTGCTCGCCGCTGGGCTGGAACGACACATCCTCCGGATGCTGAATGCCGACATGCTCAGTGATGGGCGTGGCGTGCTGGCGAAGCTGCCGGCAGCCGACGATCAGGTCGAGTTCACGGTCGACAGGCCGTCGCTCGCTGAGGTCGGCATGTTGATCGATATGATGGACGATGGCGACGATGACACCCTGCATCTGACCGCCAAGGCCGTCACAGGCAACGACCCGGTCGCGCGCACGGTCACCACCGGCACCGCCGTGGCCGGCTCCGGAGTCGACGACTACATCGTGATCGCCACCACGACCGACGTGTCGGTCAACGGCGCGTTGCACATGGACGGGATCTTGGGCCTCGTCGACGACGGCAACCCACGCGCGGTGGTTGGCAACTTCGGCGGTATCGATCGCGGGGCTGTCGGGAAGGAATTCTGGAAGGCTGTCATGCTTGAGAACGGCGGCCAGCTCCGGGACCTGGACGAGGACTTGATCCTCTCGGCCCGACGCCAGCAACGCATCAAGGGCGGTGGACGCACTCAGGCCATCCTGTCCAACGATGCGATCGTGCAGCGGTATCACGAGTTGCTGGCCAACCAGCGGTTCTTCTCGTTCGGTTCTCCGTCGGAGAAGATTTCCGGTGGGGTCGGCCCCAAGGGCTTCGGCGATGGGCCAAAGTCCGATGGTAAGACGGTCTACGATTTCGGCGGGGTGGCCTGGCACACCGATCCGTATTTCGAGCCGAACACCATCGTGGGTCTCGATCTCCGCACTGTCTGGTTCGGTCACGGCGCCAACTCGGAGCCGCAGCCGATCTCGGAGATCTTCGACAACATCCCGTTCTTCCGCCAGACCACTGCCGCGACGTTCGAGGTCGCCTGGTACATCCAGGCCAACCTGCTCTCGGACAACCCGGCAGCCAACTGGAAGATCGAGGACCTATCCGAGGCGTAGGAGCTCACAACCGGGCACGGGTGGGGGGCGGAGCGCCTTAGAACGGTCCCTCCAGGGATTTGGCGCGTCGCCCCCGTGCTCGCAGCACTGCGACTGACGAGGAGATAGACCGATGGGAATGGGAATACAGGGACACATGGACTCGAACAAGTTCGTCGAGTACCACCTGCGCAAAGACGGCACGATCGCAGTGGCCGATGGGTTGGACCGCGTCGTCATCGGATACGAGAGCGTCGAGCTCATCGACGCCACCGCTGCAGTAGACAACAACGGCACCACCAGCGGCAACACCGGCTTCATGCTGGCCCGGATCCGATCCGGAGCAGCCGACGTCGACCTTTTCAGCGCACCGCTGGACATCGCCAACGACTCGGCCACCAACTTCGCCAATCTAGACAAGGCGACGATCCAGAACAAGAGGCTCCAGAAGGGCGACATCCTGTCGCTCAACTTCGACGCGATTCCTGGAGGAAGCGACTCGGCAGACGGGGGTATCCGTGTCCTCTGCCGCATCCACCGGTACTAACCAGCACCAACCCACACAACCCTGGAGGGAGTAGTAATGAGCGACCCTACCTTCGAGCAGCTCGTGTCTCGAGACATCTTCGATTGCCCGCTTCTGAACGATCGTGAGAACGAGTTCGTGTTCGAGCACGCCGGCATTCCGCCGCACCTGGCGTTGGAGGCAGTGAACATCCCGATGCACTCGGTCATTGACGACGAGGGCTTACCGGCGATCGTTCCGGAGATCTGCCTCCCGATGGTGCAAGCAATCCTGAATCGCTTCATCGAACTGGATCAGATCTTCGAGGCCAAGGGCCGCACATGGATCGGAATCGAGCCAGTACGAGAGCGCATCCGGTTGTGGCTGGACTGGTACAGGGTCGAGTACATCGAGGCTCAGACCAGGGCCGGCGGCAAGGGCCACCACCCGTCGATGTCGACCTATACCTCGCGCGGAGAAGCCATCTACGGAGGCGTCGGCGCCGACAGGGGTCGTGTGCGCACGTACTTCGACTCCGATGGAGTGCGGCAACCGTGGGCCCTGAATCTAGTGGGCGACGTTGTTGCCGGTCGTCTCCCGAACTTCGCTCGTTTGCCTGCAGCAGGCGCGAAGCCACCCGCTAAGGATGGCGGAAACGGCGCTGGCCAGCCTGCCGGCATCGGATCAACCGCCGGCGGGGAGCCCATGCCGATTCTCATAGACGAGGAACGCGGCGTGATGACCTGTCCAGTGCCGGAGTGCTATAACACCGAGACCTGGAAGCCGGCAAGGCCACGCGACCGGAACCTGGCCAAGGGCCGGATGATTCGGCACTGCCAGATCGCCAGGGACGAGAAATCTGCGCACCGCCTGGTCGTCTACGAGGCGAGGGGCCAGTAGCGATGATTCGTTCCTACCGCGGAGCCGCTCCGCGAGCGAACCAGACCACAACGGTATCGCTACAACGAGCGGTCGAGGACAACCTGCCACCCTGGTGGTTTCATCCGGGGCGACACGCCACCGGAACTCCGGCCGATCACGCTATTGACCCTGTCGAGGTGTTCCGCAAGAGGCTACAGGCGATCTCACCGGATCTGGAGATCGCCTGGCACCCGGTCTCTCATCGTTGGCAGCTCTGGACGAGAGACCCGGGCGTGCGTACCGAGTGGTGCCAGGGATGGCGCCGACTGTTCTTCGTCCAGAACCTCGACACCACCTACGCACCACTGGACGTGAGGGTGTTCGCGGAGCTGTTCTTCCGAGATGCGAACCAGTACTCCGGAGCCATGGACTACTACCGGCGACACAAGAGAGAGAAGGCCAGGGAGAAGGCTCGCAGGAAGGCAACGCACGACCAGGAAGTCATCGACATCGCACGCGAGCAGTGGAGATACACGCTCATCAAGGTGTCGATGTGCGGTCGCTCCAGCGGCAGCAAATTCGTCGATCATCACGCGGGCTGAGCCGATGTGCCGGAAATATGAAACTGGAGCTCCCAAATTCCGCCTGACCAAGACACAGGCCCCGTATATCGCTGGATTCGTGGACGGAGAGGGATGCATCGACATTTCTAACTGTGGGAAGGGCTACACGTATGCGACGGTCTCGATTGGAAACACTCACTTCGAAACAATGGAGTGGCTCGCCAAACTAACAGGGGTCAAAGTGACGGAGGAGTGCCGGCGAGAGTCAATGGGCAAAAGGAGGTTCTGGTACGTCAGGCTCAGCGGCAGACGTGCGGCGCATCTTTTGAGGCAGATCTATCCTTTTCTGCGCGTGAAGCGTGAACAGGCACGCGTGGTGTTAGATTTCGCCGAGAAATACCATCGCGACCGGTACAATCGGCGCGTCGAAAGCCAGGGACCGGATAGGCGCGCCCGCCAGGCTGAAGTTCGATCGCTGCGCGCAGTAGTCCGAGAGGTGGCCTAGTGGGGCAAGACGGCCAAGTGGTGCTCGATCATGTCAACGACGTGATCTCCGAGATCGATGTGCAGCCCGGCGAGGACGACGTCCCGCGAGCTCTTCGGTCCCTGAATCGATCGCAAGATCTGCTCGAGATGCGTCTGTCGCTGATTCCACCGATCCGATCGAATCTCGGTACCCACGAGAACATAACCACGAGCGCCAACGGCGAGCGGACCGCCTCTCCTACAGGTTTCCTGACGGTCGAAAGGCTGCAATTCATCAATCCGGACACGTCGCTCCCAAGCTACGATCTCGGCCCGATTCCATGGGTGGGTGGCTCGAGCGTCAGCCGCGGGGATCCGATCCTGAGCCTCTCTGTTGGGACCGGTCCGCCACGGGACTACACGCTCTTTGGAGGATTCGTCTACTGGAGCCCGCTACCCGATGCGGTTCATACGGTCCGGGTCTGGGGGTTCAAGGCTGCTGTCGACATCGCCGTAGGAACGAATTGGGACTATGACGATGAGCTGATCTGGCCGGTAGCTGCTGTGGCAGCACGGATCTTCAAGATGCGAGCTGACGATGATCCAGCCGAGATCGTCTCGTTCGCGACCGAGACCTTCGGTGCTGTGCTCGCGCAGATGGTGCGGCGCTGGAGCGATGGCCCTGCATACTTCCGCCACACCGAAATCCATACCGTCTAGGAGAGCATCATGGCGATTGGAATCTTTAAGGCTCAGGTGGTTCTCGACACGGCATCCGATCCCGACGACACGGTGGTCATCGCCGCTCCTGGCGCATCGCAGACCATCCACATCTTCTGGATGATGATCGCGATTTCGGTCGGTCAAACCGGCGCCCGGATCGACATGGAAGATGGCCTAGCGGGCACGATCATAGTGTCGGTTCCGGCAGAGAACGTGAACACGCATTTCTTCCGCCTGCCTCGGGATTCCAAGCTCCTGGATCTCAGCTCCAACACGCTGCTGAATGCAAGCATCGTGGGTGCCACCGGGGTGGTGGCGACCGCGACCGTGGGCTACCGAGTCCGCGGCAACTAGGGTATTTCTACCCCAACAGAAAGGTAGGTCCGACGTGTTCAAATCCATCGTCATGATGCTCGCAGCAGGGCTCTCCGGAGGTCTCATCAGCGCCGCAGCGATGCAACATCCAGCCTTCGAATCGATCGGGTTCAACTATGGTGGACAGGCCATCAGACACGTGCAGCTGGCAACTGCCGGCTCGCTTGTCGCGCCGATCCTGGTCTACGAATCCGCAGACCCGAAGGTCGAGCAATACCGCTGGAGCGATTCGCTGTTCGAGATCCTCTCGGCCGACTATCGCTTCAACGCCACGAGCCTGGAGTTTCTCGCTGATCGACAGCTCTGCATGCAGGGTGCGACCGACGACGCCTTCAACCTGTGCTATGACCCTGGCGACCCGAGCCAAGACATCGTCATCGATGTGCCCGATGCCGCTTCTGGCGTCGTCACGATCGGAGATATCACGATTCCGGTCTATTTCGGAGCGACTCCCGCCGACCACCTCGACACGATCGTCTTTGTCGCCGACCGGGCATACATCCTCACGAAAGTAGACGCTACGTGGGGAATCAAAGAGAGCACCGGCGCCATGGATGTCATGGTCGAAAAGCTCGTCGGAGTGACGGCTTGCGGATCCGGAACCGACATGCTGTCTGCGGTGATCGATGCTGGAACGGCCTCGACAGCCGACACCACGACCGCCGGATCGCTCCACGGGACCCCTGCGAATCTGGCCATCGCCGCCGGAGATACGATCTGCATCGATCTGACTGCGACTCCGAACGAGATCGCCAACCTGGTGGTGACCCTCGCCCTGCAGGCCAACTGAAGCCCTACAAGGGAATGCTCGATGGCCAAGGTCCCGATCGTTCACCAGACGTTTGCAGCATTCGCGGGCGATGATGAGTCCATCGCCCTGCTGCTGCTCTCGGCCGGTATCTCTCACCGGG
>CAZRLL010000104.1:0-12980 GCA_964600735.1 uncultured archaeon | reverse complement strand
TGAATTATTAGCATAAAATGAAACGATATTTGTAGTATTAAATAATAATTAACCGTAGAAAATCTCTGTAATTTCATTGATATCTGCATAATCAGTTGCTTCATCCATACTATCAAATATTTTTACAAATTCAACCAAAAATACAGGTCCCATGCTAACAACACCATAAAATTAGAACCCATGCTCTATATCAATTTACCTTTAAATATTAATATTTGATCTATCAATTATCCCTTCAGCACACGGTATTAAGATGTTAAAAGTTGTACCGATGTTTTTTTCAGAAAAGACTCTTATGACACCATTATGACCTCTCACAATACCATCGACTACTGAAAGTCCTAGTCCCCTACCGGTAAATTTAGTTGTATAAAATGGATCAAATATTTTATCGATTGTTTCTTGATCCATGCCTTCACCTGTATCATGCACTTCAACGAATACATAGGTTCCAGCCTTAAGATTCGGAGAGTTATAAATTCGAGTAATATATTCCTCATCAAAATCTGAAATACCTGTTGTTAATGTAATTTTACCCTCTTTATCCCCAATTGCTTCAGATGCGTTAATAATTAAATTCATCATCAATTGTCTAAATTGATTCGAATCGAGTTCAACTGAAGGGACAATCGGTGATAAGTTGTACTCAATTTTCACACTTTCGGATATTGAATTTTCAAATAAATTCCTCTCTTCTAGAATTACTGAATTTAAATTGTAATTCTCGATGACAAATCTTCCCTTACCCGAAAATGCAAGCATCTTTTGTGATAATTTAGCTGCTTGTTCTGAAGATTCTAATATATCCTCAAACAATTCATATAGTGGAGAGTTTGACTCAACTTCTGATAAGCCCATACTCGCATTTCCTATTATTGCCATGAGAATATTATTAAAATCATGAGCTATTCCTCCAGCAAGGATACCTAAGCTTTCTAATTTTTGAGCACGTCGTATTTGAGCTTCCAATCGTTTTTTCACCGTGATATCTTCAGTAAATCCAAAAGATGCTGATCTTCCCATGAAACTAATTTTTTCAACTCCAATTACAGAAATAGGAATAACACTTCCATCTTTTTTCAATCCATCATATTCATAAAAATTTGGTTCTTTCAATCCTTTCCGTCTACGTATTCCCCGTTCTTTCATAATTTGTTTGTATTTTGGTGCTACGATATCAATTGATGGTTTACCTAACATTTCTTCAGGAGAATCATAACCATGGATTTTTGCGATGGCTGGATTTGCAATTTTAATTAAACCATCTTGTAATAAACTAATTCCTAAAGGTGCGGAGTTTATTAGATTTCGATACAATTTTTCACTTTCGTTTAATTGTTGATATATTTTCTTCTGTTCCGTTAACATTTTTTCTAATCGATTTGATTTTTCTATTTCCTGATTCAATTGTGATTCTAAGCCTTTAATTTTACTTATTAGCTCATCCAAACTTGTTTTTTTGGACTTCATCTGGTCACCATAAATAATTTAATTTATTTATTGAAAGTTGATTATATTAATAAAATAATAGTTACAGCAGAAAAAAAAACGAAGTTCTTCTATTATTTTGCATAAATCTGTAACATAAATTATATCCAAGTTATATTTATCTTATATCAATTGATGAGAAAACGGTCAAAATCAAGGAGCTTAAATTGAAGATTGTAATATCAGCAAATAATTAAATCATATTTATTGATTGAAACAAGAATTAACCATAGAAAATTTCGGTTATTTCATTGGCCTCTGCATGATTAATTGCTTCATCCATTGTTTCGAATATTTTTACAATTTCAAATTCTGAATACTTATGATTCAGTTCAATAATTGGTCTGGCTTCCTTCCCCTCCCCAATATAAATCTTTAACAGACAAAATTTTTTCCCTGCTTGATGCTTTTCAAGACATTTTTCGCAATGGAGTGGACCTCGTGCACAATGAAGGGTATACATATTATTTATCACATATTTATATTCTTGTTCACGTTCCATGAAATATCAGTTAGAGATTATATTAATAAAAATATCTATCAAAAAAAAACGATTCTCCTGAGGATCCCTACAATTAACAAATAAGAATAACTAGATGATCCATGTCCTTCATCAGTTGTACATGATGAACAGCTCTGGCAATTTGGGAAAAAATATACAAGGCATAAAGAAATGCATTCGTTTCGGGCATTTGCTTATGTTCTATTGCATTTTCAATAATTTCAACAACTACATTCATATAACAGGATTAGCTTTTTTTTCATACTCTCCAGCTTTACCATCTTTACTTGGTGGTGGAGGTGATAGCAAAAGTTGATAACGATGATATATTGATTATTGATATTATTTTTTGTTGATACTTTTATTCTAATAACCACTCTTTCCTAGTTATATCCGCTTGTTTTAGGATTCGTGAAAGTAATGCAACTGATATATCTTTTCGATGAGGATTTGGAATTGTAAGAGTAAGATCACTTCTAGTCATAAATTGATGTTTTCCGCCTGAAAATGGTCCAACAAATCCTAATTCTTTTAACCTTTTGATAAACTTCTTTCTTGAAATTGGAGATAGTTTACTCACTAACAGATATCTCCCTTGGAACTGTAATTTCAACTCCATCAATGGATGGGATTGATTGATTGTTCCTTATTCTCAATATTATCCAACCTTCTAACACTTCAATCAAAATTTCTCGGCACTTTTCTAATGTTTTTGCTGATGCCCAAACACCTTGAAGTGGGGGAATTTCGCCATAATAAGGTTCTTCGTCATCGATTATATCATATTTTGCATGATTTAATGCTGCTTGAATATAATTACTAATCAAAATGATCCCTATATTAGATAATTCCAATGATAATAATAAGGTTTATGATTTATAAATCAAACCGTTCAGGAATTGATATTAATTTAATTTAATAAACACCACCATATTTGGCATATTTACAGCCAAATTGATAAACGGTTTTGCCTTACGAATACAATGTTCCTTTCTAAATAAAAATAAATAATATTATTCTGACAACATTTTCAATTTCGGAAAATTAATTGCGTATAGTGTCTGCTATTCGCAAAACCTTACTGTGGAAAAGTGAGAAAAAATTATCTCACTACATTTCTTGTAAAACGTACAGTTGAAGTTAATTGAATTTGTAATATATTTTATGAGCAAACTATATTCTTCAATATTTTTTCTTTATCGGATAATTTGGACTCTCTTATTATTTGACAAAATATTTCACTTCCCCCCCCAGAATTGAGAAATTGATTAAGCAATTCATAATCAATTGAATCTCCTTGAATCTCAAGAATGCTTATTATGTCTTCAATATCGGTGTTTGATCCAAATCCTGGAGAAGATTTTATACCAATCAGACTTTCTGGGGTTGAAACAGGAACTTTTAATTGATATAACTCAATATATTTCCTTGTATTATAAGTTAAATAATCCAATGGCGATTTAATTTTCTTGATATCCAGTCGGAAAATCGGTGTAATTAGATCAAATACTGTAATATGGACGTTTTCTTTAAATCCCAGTAATATTTCCTTTTTAGTCACAGACAATTTTAACGCATTAAAGCAGGTAACTAAATTTTCAACCTGATTATCAGTGATATGGTCTGCATTAATCAGTATGTCTATATCTTGTGTTGATCTTGTTGCTCCATAATAAGGGACAATTGTTCCACCAACAACAACATAATCAATATTGCAGTCATCGAGACAAGATATACTTTGGATGAATAATTCTTTAAATGACCTTGTGTTTAAGTTTTCGTTTTGTTTCTTCGAGTGCAATCAATTTTAACTCCTTTTCATCTTTAGCAGGATATCGTGATATTAATCCTAACCAGTATTTTTCCCACACGTCATCTTGTATGTTGAAGAATCCTTCCCATCTCTCCATTGGCGACATATTTTTAATTAATTTGGATTGAAAGATTATTGTATTTAATCTCCAATTACTTCGATCAAATTGTTGACTCATTAAAAAAATCCGTACTAATATTTGAATCGAATTAAAGTTATAAAAATACATTACACCTATTTATAAATGAATAGGTTATTTTCTTCTTAAAATATTCCAAACAAAAATAATGATTTATTTATTTACACAATTTTAGATTACATCAATGTCTTTTAGGGCAATAGGGTAAATTGTCAATCAATGGAAGTTCGTCAAATTCCTTTTCCATGCAATCAATTGGATCACAACAGGTATGACAAACTCTATTGAGCGCACGAAAGCTTTGTAATTTGATCTTTGGACTCAAAAAACTATCTTTTACCATCTCTTCCCTTAGTAAATCAGTACTAAGATATTTTTTATTATCATCTGGAAATACAGTAACAACTATTTTTCCCTCGCCCAATTCATTTTGTACTTGTAATGCCCCTAAGAAATTTGCACCTGATGAAATTCCGACACCAATTCCAATTTCACTAGCCAACTTTTGAGCCATAAGAATTGCATCTCCATCATCAATACTAATAATCTTATCCAGTTTACCTAGATCCATTATAGATGGTATAAATTCGTCAGAAATGCCTTGGATCCTATGTTTTCCGACTTTATGTCCAGTTGAAAGTGTTGGTGAGTTGGATGGTTCTACTGGACATATTTTGATTCCAGAGTTTTTTTCTTTTAAATACTTTCCAGCACCCATAATGGTCCCACCCGTTCCAACACCTGCAATGAATGCATCTGGAGTGACTTTGTGATATTGTAATTGCCACCATATTTCTGGACCAGTGGTCAAATAATGTGCCTCAACATTATCTTCATTGGAAAATTGTCTTGGTAAGAAGGTGTTTTCTGTACTTTCAGCTTCTTCTTCGGCAAGTTTTATACTACCTAGAAACCCTCCTTCTGCTTTTGATACCAATCTAACGTCGGCTCCTAGACTTTTCATTATATTAATTCTTTCCTGACTCATCCATTCAGGCATGAATATCTTAACTGGATGACCCAGTGCCCTACCGATGGCACAAAAAGCAATACCAGTATTTCCACTAGTAACCTCTATGATTGTATGTCCAGGTTGAAGGTCACCTCGTTCATAAGCTTTTAGCACAATATGAAAAGCCATCCTATCTTTTATACTACCAGTCATGTTAAAATTTTCAGCTTTTGCGAAGACGATCCTTTTGTCTCCATGAAAAGTAAAATGTAACTCCAACAGAGGAGTATTACCAATTAAACTTTTGAGACCCTGAATTCTTTTGTAATGTTTATTTTTTTGATAGGGTTTCAATTGGATCAATATCAGTTATAAAATAATGAATTTTAAGAAAATCGTTATAATTTTCCATAAAATCAACGAAATAGAATTTCTTTTGACAATTGAAATTTAGAATATTTATCAATCAAATTCTTCAGGATCTAGGGGAGGTAAGTCATTGAATAATTCTTCACTGTCTAGAGGAGGTAAATCACCAAACAATCCCTCATCTGAATCATCCCTGACAGCTATTTTTGGAGTTGTTTTATCCCCACTGACAAGATTTTTCAATGTCTCCTGATGTTCTGTTAATTGGTCAGATGAAATTAATGCATTTAGGATACGGTTCCGATACTGTTCATCAGTCTCGATTTTCTTGGCAATTAATTCAAGTATCATATCATCTTGTTGGCTCATAATTGATCAATAAATTTTCTACCAATTAAATCTTTTTCAAAATTACAATCTCATAATGACAATCAAAATGATCTTGGATTAAATGGAAATATCCCTGTTTTTACATTTGGATGCTTTTCTATAACCATTTCGTAGTATGCAAAAGATTCGTACATATAAGCCTTATCACCATACGGCTTGTTCTCTAACAACTCATCAATTTTGCCCAAAACTTCTTTATTAAGACTTATTTCTACCGCTTGTATATTTTCTTCAATCCGGTCTGGAGATCTAGTACTCATTAGTGCTGTACTAACTATAGGATTTGATAAACACCAAGCATAGGCGAGTTGAGGTAGAGTAATTTCCAGTTCACTTGCTATCAGGTTCAGTCTATGTACTTTCTCAAACTGTATCTGTGAGGGTTTACTTTCATTATCAACAATATATCTAGTAATTGATTGCAATTCCTGTTCACTCAGATCTTCAAGAATTTTGCCGATATATTTTGATGTAAATAGTCCATCAGCCAGAATCTTGTATGCAACGATTCCAAGTTTATAATGTTCTACTGTATATTTTAATTCACAATCAGCACTAGATCTAAGCATTAAATTGTATTTTGGCTGATCACATACAGGCCCCCGTAATCCTAGACATCTTGCAATCCCAAATGCTCTTTCAAGCTGGGCAGCAGTCCAATTAGAAGTGCCCCAGTAAAGAATCTTACCCTCATCTATAAGATCATTCATGGCTCTGACAGTCTCTTCTAATGGTGTGGAATAATCATACCTGTGGCAATAATAAAGATCCAAATAATTCGTCTTCATTCTATCAAGTGATTTGTCAATAGATTCAGAGATATGTTTCTTGCTTAATCCCCTATCATTTGCATTTGTGCTCATCGGAAACATAACTTTACTACTTAGTACGAAGTCTGATCTTTGGAAATCTTTTAAAAATTCACCAAGTATCGTTTCTGCGGGTCCATATGCCCCATAAATGTCTGCACAATCCAGATAATTTATTCCATGGTCAGTAGCCTTTTTTAAACATATCAGAGCTTTTTCTTTGGATACTGGGTCATCGGTTGCCTTATATTGAGCACCCCCGAAGAACATGGAACCAAAACTGATCTCAGACACATGCATACCTGAATTTCCTAATTTACGATATTTCATTCAATTATCAATCCCTTGAAAAAATAAAAATTCATGCACTAATAACTCGATCGATAAACAATTCTAATTTTACACGGAGTTATGGGTATTTAATCAATTAACCCTTAAGTTAATATTTCCTTAAATATATTTGAATTTCAATGCAATTGGGAATGAGCAAATCTAATAACGTTGACCTTGATGAATTTATTCCGGAAAATTCCCAATTTTATGGATTAATATTGTTTGGGTGGTTGATTTCCTCATTCTTCGGTAAATATGACTCGAATAGACTAATATACTCTGCTTTAATGGTATCTGGAGCAATTCTTTCGCTGAAATACCTTTTGTTATCCCGTAAAAAGGGCACCAACTTTAATCCAAGTATAATTCTAGTTTATGTTGTCTTGTGGTTTGGTATCACTGCATTTTCTAATCCTAATATACAAGTTGGGTATGATTCATATATTGTCCGTTTATATATCGTTGAATTTCTTTCTTTACTACCTCTCCTTATCATTTGGTTAATTCCTTCAGATAACGAAAAATTTTTTGGGATTCAGGAAATGGAAGAGGCCACGGTTATCAAAGGATTCTGGAAATTTGCCGTTTGCATCCTTTATGTGGTAAATTTTTTGAGTTTACGTCCCATTTTCGAATTTCTTATTCTCATCCCCCTAGTTGCAGAGGCTGTTGTTCTTCAAAAATTATCAGAGGATAGATTACCGATCCTAACAATACGAATTGAACAGGAACTTCTAACCAAATTTGCGGTTCCTGTCAGCCTTCTACGAACCATCAGCCTAATTTTATTTGCTTTTATGTTTAACTTCCTGACATCAAGATTCTGGGTGATTATTCTTTTACTTTTCATCCTATCTGAATTTATATGGATGATAAACAATATTGCAACAAAATTTAATGAAGGTCAAGATTCAGAACTAGAAAAATTGAGTGACCTTTTGGTCAAAATCGAGCAAGAATCAATTGAGGAAATTAATCAGGTAGAATTGGATGAATCTACTTCCAGAGCAAAAGATGAGATTATAAAACGGAAGATGGAAATTATTGAAACCAAAAATGAATTAACATCAAGAATGAATGATGTCCAAGTTAATACAATTGAAATCCATAAAGATGGAGATTTAATAAAACCAGAAAGCAATTCAATATCGAAAACAACTTCCAAAGCCCATTCATTAGGTAAGAAATTCCGACAAGAACTTCAAAAACCTCAATATAACCTTAATCATATTCTGGCAACACTGACCTCAGAAGACTTTTCAAAAGGATATCTGGTGGAAAAAGAAAATTTAAGTTTCCAGAGTTTAAAGGGAGAATGGAGACCTCCAAAGAATCTATTAATGTTTCCAATTGAACTAGGAGAATATGACTACCGAAGATCCGATGAGATTCTATTACTAGGATTTAATAAACCAGTAAAAGCAAAGACTCCCCAATTTTCATTAGATTTAGGACCTAAACGCAAAAAGCGGAAATTTGTCCTAACTAAAAATAGTATTCAAATTGGGGATTTAATATTCAATATGCAAACACTTGTACTAACCAAGAAACAATGGAAAGAGACCTCAGAAAATCTGACCGAGGTAACAGACGAGGATAAATCTCATGATATCAGTTATACTGGGTTTGAGACTCTTGAATCATTGCAAACAAACCTAGTCAAAATAGGTGATAAATGGTTAGAAATCAGAAAACAAGCAGAACTAGCGATTGTCGATTTTGTTTCAGGTTTTCTTGGTACTGGAGATGCCGTATTTGTGGATACCAAGTTATTAAGAGCAGCACTGGATGAAAATGAAAATACAGACGATGTTAAATTATGATTCCTATCTTTCACACAATTTAGTAAGGGCATTTATTCCAATCCTTAGTATTGTCGATTGCATATTGATATTGATAGAAGATTGCACAACAAACAAATGTACATCTTATTTCATATTTTTGAATAAATTGATTGCAATGATTGATTTTTACGAATAATATCTCACATTATTTCGATTTTATGGAGAAATATTTTTATCGAAGAGAATTAAAAAAAATTTAATGTCACTAACCTTAAAATGTGGATGTCAAGTAACTGAAGAAGGAAAATTTATTGTTGGAGAAGTTTGTATGAAAGCCAGATGTGGTGAATGTCGTACTGTTTCTAAACTTCATCCTTTTGGAGATAGACGATTTGCTGATTTAATGTTTCGAGGTATAGATTAAATCGATAATTCATTTTATTGCTAAATATAGTCAATCGAATAAACTAATCATCGATTTAATAACTAGTTCTCTCGTTTTCTCTGAAGAATGGGAATAAATATTAAGATCGGAAGAAGTATTGAGAGTGCAGGCTATACAAAAGATGGGAGGCCTAGAGGATGTAGTAAACGCAGTTGCAATTGCAACAATCAGACATGGAGTTTTTCTGGATTAATAAAATTATATTGTCTAAAAATTCCCATTTTTATCAGTAAATCATATACCTTACACCCAACACAATAACCAAAAAATCCTTGCAAATTGGCTGCGAACAACAAAATTACAGTAAGGATAATTAATAATGCCTGAAGATTGAGAAAATACATTAGTGACATCAATCCAGTAATTATTAATCCAATAAAAATAGCAAATCTTTTCGGAGGTGAATAATAAGGGACTGGATCCAAATGAAGAATGTCTCTACTGATAAACCTGGTTATCCATACCAAAGGGGATAATTTTGGATGAATATATCTAAGGCCAAAATCAACAAATAATAATATTACAAGCCAGTTGAATTCAGGTCGGAGGATTGTTATTAAGCCAATTGTGAATACAGTCGTAGCGACAGGACGAGATATATTTTCATCTATCGTAGGAGGATAAGGTTTTATCATGAGAACTTGTGTATTCTGAATGTTATTAAATATTTGCTACAGGGAAAAAATAGATTGAGAAAGAATGGTCAAATACCTACGATCATAAATTCGTCTGTAAAATTTTACAATATACTATCTTGAGTTTGTTCCATTTTAGAAAATTCTGCAAGTAAATCATCTATATGATGATCTATGCTTTATTTGTAAAATTTACATGAAAATTGTGGATTATAGAACAATATTTATGTATTATGAGTCTATAAGTATACTCAGATTACATGGAATCTACAACAGTAAGATTATCAAAAGATGATAAAGAAAAACTTGAAAGGCTTCAGGCAGAAATATTCTTATCAACTGGAAAGAGATTAACCTTTTCAGAACTTTTGCATCATTTGATCAGCTCAGGGAAGGATTGGCTTGAACAAGTAATCAAAGATGACAATCAGAATATTGACTGGGAATATCTCTACAACTCTATCCAGGATATGGGCACTACTGACTCAACAGATGTTGATTCAATTGTTTATGAAGATGTTTAGATGGCAATTTTTTTGGATACTGGGTTTTTTATTGGTTTTTACAATGAGAAGGCCCAACTACATTCAAAATGTAGATCCCTTGCTAATGAATTACAAAGTGGTAGATATGGTGGTATATACACCTCAATTTTCGTAATAAATGAACTTATTACTTACCTACAGCGAAAGGTGAATCACAAGGTTTCCTGTCAAATTGCTGAAGATTGGTTTATCAAGAATAAAAAATTTGGGGAACTAATTGAGATTTCTAAAGAAATAATCAGTCGTGCAGTAAAGTTATTCATAAAACAATCATATCAAAGAAAACCACTGAGTTTTACAGATTGTATCATTGTAGAAACATGCAAAAAACACCGTATATCAAAAATTATCACATTTGATACTGAATTCAAACAATACCTGGAAGTAATAAATTAATTTAGGAAATACAGGAAACACGGATTTCCATCAGGTCGTAGTACATATTTTCAGGGAGAGTTCTAAGATAAATAATCATCACAATTTCCACAGGAAATACAGGAAACACATATTTTCACATGTTATTTAACAAATCACAATTATAACATTATAAGTCTAAATGAGTCAATATAATGGAAATAGCATAAATAAAAATGATACATCTAGACATACCCCTGTGATTCCTGTGGAACTTAATTAATTTAGCTTATATCTAACTAAATTTAGAAAATTTATCATTTGTAGGGGATATGGACTTTTATGCATTGGATATTTGTAATCATATAAGTTTAAATAAAAAATGTAATACCTAAATAATTAGAAAATAAATTATATAATAAATAAATATTAAACCTATGAGATGTATATTATTACTTTTGGAAACGACAAATCACAGCTTCCACAGGAAAAAATTAACCCTTGTGATTCCTATGGAAAAATATCGATTCTAGGTTAAAACCTGTAGATAGACCTTCATATTCTAAATTTGTAATTGTTCTTTACAATACAGATGAAATTTTAATCGATTAATTTTAAATCAAAAATCTTTACAATAACATTTGTGATTAGTTTCAGTGACCTGGTGTATAATATTTATTTTTAATTAAGACCTTTTATTATTTAAGAACTTCCTACCAACTCCTATTGTTACTAATGAAATTAGAATGGTAATATACTGGAAATTTATCCTCATGGCATTATCTTTAGATAAAAAATAATAATAGTGGTTTATCATGTGTGAAATACTATGAGTAAATTTCTTAATGAACGAGCTGTGGGAGATTTTCTGAATATAAAGGGACCATTTGGGAAATTTATGTGGAACGAGGATGTATCGGAAAAAGTATTTTGCCTTGTTGCAGGAAGTGGAATAACACCTTTTCGAGCCTTTTTTGAATACTTTATCGATAAGAAATTATCAAATCCAATTAAACTACTATATTCCTGTGGTTATGGAGATAATGTAATTTTTGAAAAAGAATTGGAAGAACTAGTTGAACAGATCCAAAACGGGAAATACCTCCTGTCAATAACAAGAGATCCAAAAGGGATGGACCGTGTGAGATCTGGAAGAATTGATGCTCCTTATCTATCAGAACAAATAATAGGCTTTGAAGACGCGAATTATTTTCTGTGTGGTACCCCAGGATTTATCACCGCAATGATTAACAATTTAGTAGAATTAGGGACTCCCCGTGAAAAAATCAAGCGTGAACAGTGGGGATAGCCTTTTACAACAATTATTTGATTCAGACACTTTACTTGTAGTGTTTATGAATTTCATGTTGATAACTTTGTCCTAATTTACTGCCGTTTTCTTTACACCAGAGTTCAAAATCTGTTTGGCATAAAGGTACGGAATCGGTTAATAGTAAGTTATTCCTCAATGCATCCATCTCGTGACGAGTTAAAATTACATCCCGTTTAATCCAGCCAATGAATTTTGAAAAAATGAATGGGATCCATCGAAGGACTCCAGGAAATGGTACAATTAGAGAATTACTGCCAACACTTTCTTTTATAATTTTTACAATTTCTTTGAAGGTATATGTATTAGGACCAAGGACATCGACAATCTGGTCATTGACTGAATTTGTTGCATAATCGACGATGACTTTTACTAGATCTGATTGTAAAACTGGTTGAATCTTAAATTTCCCACTCCCAAATATCGCAAATATTGGTGATCTCTGAAGTAAATACGCAATATTATTAATCAGTATATCATCGGTTTCAAAAATTAAGGCAGGACGAATTATAATATAATTTAATCCACTTTGTACAACAAGTTGTTCAACCTCTGCCTTACCCCTGAAGTAAGGATAGGGCGAATCAGTAGACGGATTTGTTACAGAAATATGAATAAATTTCTTAACCTTGGCTTCTTTGCAGGCAGAAATAATTTTCTCTGAGTTTTGAATTGCATCTTCCCAAGAGATCCCCTTATACGGGAACCTTATCCAATATGTATTGATGAAGATATCAATATCTCTAAGAGAATCAACTAGCAGCTCCTGATTGTCGAAATTGTAAGGATAAACCTTAATTTGATCAAAATATGATGATTTTTGATCGGGATGACTAGTAATAGTAGTAACCACAAGTTCTCTTCTCATTAATTCTTTTGCGATATAGCTCCCTGTATAAGAAAAAGCCCCTGTAACTAGTATTTTCATTATTTTACTGTATCCTTTATCATTTTCTATGCTCCGAATTACCTGAAATTGATTTATCAGATTTCCCGTATTTTTCTATTAGATACTTATTGGCTGTACCCATTTCATCGGTGTAGCTGCAAAATGATAATTTCTTGTAATTTCTTTTTTCAGCATAATATACT
>CAZRLL010000103.1:0-12982 GCA_964600735.1 uncultured archaeon | reverse complement strand
TAACAAAGTACAAAATCATGATTTGGAGAATAGTTATTTCATATAGCTGCTGTTAATAATATAACGTCTACATCGCCAACTAAGAATTAATGATGATTGATTTATTTTTCTGAATTCGGTAAAATTACGGAATTCAAAGATAATTTGACCTCCGGTTATACGAAAATTACCTTGAATCTCAATGCGAATCTCTACTAGCAAATTGATTTCTAAAATCAGAATTGATTTTTGGGATGATTCTGAATTCAACTACGTTTTTGTTATACGTAGTATTTATTGATCACTTGATTGATAAATCCGGATATATTTGTAATATATAATCTGATCAATCGAATGGAATGTTTACAAATTTTCAAACGATCAAATTAATGATCAACTAGAATCTTTTGGAATTTTTTATTTGCTTTGATATAATTTCGAATAAACCATTGGACAAATATATATGGATCATCCTGTTTGTTTGATCGCTCTAAAGCATTATAATATGACTTTACATTTTTGCTTTCTATAATCATCATTGGAAAATTATACTTATTTAGAATATAATTTTGCATGATCCGACTAATTCTTCCATTTCCATCATAAAAAGGATGGATCGTTACAAATTTTTGATGTACTAGTGCAGCAAATTCAACGGGATGGATTGATTGATCTATCAAAAAATTCATCGCATGTTTGATCCATTCAAAAAACTCATCTAATAATCGAGAAACAACTATACCTGCAGGTGGGATTACACTACTGCCTTCTATAGTTACATCACCTTTTCTAAAAGAACCAGCTATGTCTGGTTGTGTATTGATTAATAGATTTTTATGCCAATCTAAAACTATTGATCGATCTAAAATCCCATCAAAATTTAACATTTTATCAAATACTTGATCATGAGCAAGAATTTCGTTAATATCGTCAATCGGTTTATTTGGTGCAACTTTCTTTTCAAGTAACATTTGGGTATCTCGATGAGTTAATTTATTTCCTTCAATTTTATTTGATGTATATGTAAATCTAATGCTGAAGTTTCTAAGTAATTTTCTTAATACAGATTTAGATTTGTTTTTTACATCTTCAAAGAAATTTTCCTGAATCAGATCCAATTTTTTAAACCATTTTTCCTCATATATTTCTCTGAAAAATTCTGCTTTGATATCTTCAATATTATCTGGGATTGAGGTCCCAATGCCTTTTTCCTTCTGTTTTTTATTATCGATACTGTGCACTATTGAATAATATATTGTTCCATTCTTTTCCTTCTTTCTAATAAAAACCATAATCGATCATAATATATTTCCCACCACATTTTATATAAATTAATCGATCGATCTATAATTGTGGTGGGAAATATTTATATTGTTTAAATAATAATTGTATACTGAAAAAAATTTAATAATTTTGAAATTGAGATTTTAATGCCTTCGAAAGTTGAACAAAAGAAACCATTTATTTAAATAAAGAGATAGATGGATTAGCGTTTAATTGTGTGATTACTCCCTTTATGTAGCATATTAAAAATAATGTCACATAGCTGCTGTTATTGACGATTGATTTATTTTTATGAATATATTGTAAAATTACGGAATATATGGATAATATTACCTCCGGTTAATTCAATTGCTTCATCTTTGGTTAACATTGAAGTATAACCATAATCCCCCAAATTTCTTTTTTGGAAAGCTCTAGTAAAATCCTTGTTCATTCGAAATTCGATATCTATTTATTGGGATGTAACGAATTGAAATTCAGTACCCATATATTTAAACTAGATATTTAGGAATATAAATCATAACCATTTGGTACTACTAGTAATACTCATACGGTAATTCTAGCCCAAACTAGCCAGGTAAATACCACCTTAATAACTCGAGATAAACGCCTCCAAAATCAAAATCTAGTAGTTTGTATGGATCCAGAGGAATATTTGAAATAATGATAATTTTTCTGAACCTTAAAATGCAGTCATTGATAATTATTATGGATCCTTTTATGGCCACTTTTAAATTTGTAATTCAATTTTAGAGTTTATTTTCATAGTATATTCGGATCATTTCGGTTGAAATTTCTTTATTATCTTCTTCTGCTCTCCATTGAAAGTACTTAATTACTGCTCTTTCAACATTTCTTTTTGTTTCAACAAAATTTCTACCAGTAGGAAAAATGGGCAATTTGGGTTGAAATGAGACTACAATATCTCCTTCATCATCCTTTTCAATGACTGTATTTATTCTAATGTAATCCTTTTTTGATAAGAGAGAATTATATATTTTATCTGCATTATTAAACAGTCTTGAATTAAAGGGATCTACAACAATTTCATTTTTTTTCAACACATCACATTTTGGACATCTGTACCATCCATTTCGTTTAAACGCGTCTGTTGAAGATCTTCTTTCAAATTGATTAATCATTTTTGAATTACATCTGGGACAATTCAATCTTGATTTGTGTTTTAATTTGATAGTCATTTTAAGCACAAGATATTTTCTTTATACAACTATAAGTAATTGATCTTAAGTAAAATTGTGTATACATTAATATAAATATTTCCATTTGTGTATACATTAATACAAATATTCCTATAAGTGTATACATAATAACTCATCTAGGTAAATTCCCTCCATAACTCAATAAATTCTTCATTTGTAAGGTTCATTTGTCGAATCATTGATTTCAATGTACCGATCTTAATTCCTTCCTTTTGGTGATATGGCATCATCACAAAGTTCCCTTTGGAATTCTTGAACATAATTTCTGAGCCATCCTGCCGAAGTACTTCAAAACCTATCTTTCTCATAAATTTCTTCATTTTCTTTGGTTTTATATCACGAGGTCGTTTTATCATTAATTCTACACGTTCTCAATTTGGGTTTTCTGTTTCATTGTGGTTGCAGGTTTCATACACTTGATGGGTTCTAATACTCTCCTAAGAGCTTTTTATAATTAGATTGTTATCTATATTAGAGATATAAATGGTTAGTTTTATTGTTGACAAGTATAAATTTCGTAATTATCATTTTGAAATTATCTTTGATTCCGGTATGGGCGTAGGATGTGATTATTTTATTATAATTACTCGTATTTGGAAAAATAAAAAAGGTCGAAATCGTAAAAAACATATTTTGACACGGGAATTTTATTTTGAAGATAACGAACACCACTTCAAGAATTTTGCGAAAAAATTTGTTTTTGATGAGCAATACAGAAAATCTTGTATGAATGGTACAATAAGATGGTCACGCCTATCTGAATGGTATACAGAAAATTCTTTTTATTATTATAATATTTTTCAAATCAGGAAGCATGCCCTTGCTTCAGATAAAGAAGCTAGGAGGGATTTAAATGAACAAACTAAAATTACATATGAAAGGTGTTATCAGTTATACAAGATTTTAAACAAAAATTTAGAGTGGTTAGAAAGCACTCCAGAATATCAAGAACATTCCAAGATTGAAACAAGTGATCCCAATTGTAATGGAAGAATGGAGGCCCATATGAAACATATTGTCTCAACTTTCAACAATATTCCAGGAGTAAAGACAAAATTTAGTTGTCAAGGAAAAATCCGAGGAATTGAGATAGATGAATGGAAATATGGTAAAATTTGGTTCCCTAGTATTCACGAACTATATGCACACGTAAGTTTTAGCAAAATTCCTGAACAATTGAAGCACGACTTGGATGAGTTTATGGGAAGAAAAGGTATAGCCAGATATAATTTTGGATACAACAAAATCGAATCTTATGGACCTAGTTTCAACGAAGATTTTGTCTTATTATTAGAACAATTTATCAAAAGAATTTAATTTACTTGATTTTATTTTTATTATGCAATATATAATTTGACTCCAGCTATGCACAAATATATCGGATTAATCAATTATAATTTCAGCTAATTTCTTTGTTACATTTTCTCTCATTGGGCGTGATAAAACTCCAATTTTGTTTCTTATAATTGATTTTTCGACTGTAAATATAAAACCAGTATCAATATAGCTTGTTTTCTTTAGTTTTCCAGCAGTTAAATCCTCATTCGTCAGTTCAATCTCCCAATCTGTATGAAAATAACTTCCAGTAATTTTGAGTACGATTATGTCATTACTATCTTTGTTAAATTTTTCGCTACTTATTACCAAAACAGGCCGTAATTTTGATCCTGTCAGGTCAGAAAAGGGGAGTTTGAGCGCAACAATATCTCTTGGCTCAAAATTCAAAAAGATCTTCAGCTCCTTCTGAATCTTTCATTTTGCTCAATGTATACAATCGATAGTCAGATTCTTCCAGCTCTTTTATCTTCTTTTCAATCAAATCTCTGATAATGTTGGTCCATTTAAGTTCACTATAGGTTTTCATTTTCTCATGAAGATCCTCTGGAATAGACATTGTAATATTTGGCATACATGAATTATGAGTATTTAAATATTTGAATATTTCGCATGTTTACCATATTTATTCATTTTATTGAAATAAAAATCTATGCACCATTTGAGCTTCAATTCAATGATTATCGCTTAAATTGTTTGCAAAGTGTTTTGAAATTTCATATTTAACCTCATTAAGTATCATTGTTTAGATTGAACAAACAAAGCAATTGATCTGCCAAAATTTAATGAATCTTTAATCATTTTTGGGATATAATCAAACAACAAGGAAGGATCTGTATCTTCATATACATGTACCAAACGATTTCTTAATGTTACCATTTCTTGTAATGCTTCTATATTTTCTTCGATTATTCCTTCATTTGCTAAAATTCGAAATGCATCATTATTGGTTTTTGGAGCCCCTAGTCTTTCTTTTGCACATATATGGTGAGCAATGTCAAGAATTGCTTGCGAAATTAGTTGAATTGTCCTTTCTAATGCATAAGATAATTCGAATGATCTAATTAGTTCTTCTTTACCTTTTTCTTTAATAACTTCAAGATATTTAACTTGCTTTTCAATAAATTCTAGTCGAATTGAAATAATCAACGGATCCATTTATACACTTCCAAAGGAATCAAGTGTAGATTGCTGGTACAATTTTAAATAAGGCAAATAGTCTTCATAGCTCATTATTGTTTGACATTGGAAGTCAATACGTCTCTCTTCATCAAAGCAAAATAGCAATATTCCTTTAGTAACCACCTGATATTTCATTATTATAGATGCATCATTCAAAGATATCACGTCAACCTGTTTATTTGTCTCATTTTCAATAATTGTTGATATACTAATCGACGACCGAAAACGCGTTTTACTATCTGAATCTTTCTGGTAAAGTATTGCCACATCAATATCACTTCTTGGAGTTTCAAAACCCTCAATTGTAGATCCGAATAGGAATAAAAGATCAATAGGAAATTTCTGAATTTGGTCGTCAAGAAGATCAATCAATTGTTTTTGCATTTCCAATCAACTCAACTTTCTTGATTAATAGAAAAATCAATCATTTCTTCAGAATCAACCAGATAAAGTGAATAATCAAGAACTGCAATAATGTCATCTTCTGTTAATCGTGGATATCCTTCTAATATTTCTTTAAATGAAGCTCCATCACGGATCATCTGCAATATAATATATACAGGTATTCTTTTGCCTTTAATAACTGGTTTCCCTCCTAAGATTTTTGGATTTACAGTTATTCTATTAGCAAATGAATTGTCCATTCTCAATAGTGATATGTATACTTACTTAAATAAAATTTTGGTTTACAAGTGTAATTGAATTGGGTATATCGATGTATTTACACTGAACAATAGAATAGTTTGTTAAATTGGTAAAAATCAATTATATCCAATCATCAAGTGTTGACTGAACATTTAACTCTGAAATTGTTGATTCTAAGTCTCGAATCGTATCATTTGATTCAAGATTAGCTTCAATAATGTCATATACTACATCAAATGCAAACGTACCAATTTTCCTAATCTCTTTAATTATAGGAAATTTTATTTCAACTTCTTGTTTAGAAATTAAAGGGAACTTATACAAATTAGAGGTATGTTTCATTATCTTATTTTCAGACTCTCTTTTTTTAACAAATTCGATGTGAGATTTCAACCTTTGATTAATAACGGTATTAGAGACTGTTTTAGCTTCACTTAATTTTTTGTTTATAACTGATTTAAAATCAGGATCGATTTCACAACCATTTGAATTTCTACCTAATACCATAGCAGCTAATGCTGTTGTACCTGTCCCTAAGAATGGATCCAATACTAAATCTCCTTGAAGAGAATACATGTTAATGATACGATATGGTAGTTCAAAAGGATAAGCCGCTGATCTTTCACGAGAGCTATTATTTTTCATAATTTGTGATGTTCCCTTTAGATCGAACCAAATATCTGAAAACCAAACATTCCGCTCCTCCCAAAAAAAAGCACTTTGTCGTCTTACACTTTTCTCTAATGTGTTAAATCTTCTTGCATCTGGCTTACGGAAAATCAGAATATATTCGTGTTCAAGAGTGACATAGGCACCAGCAGGTAACATGCCTGACCCCATAAATTTATTTGGTTTATTTGTTTGTTTTCTCCACAGAATCATTGGTAAAACATCATAACCAAGACTATCAAAGTATTTAGTAATTTCTGTATGATTTGAATATAGTCTGAATTTACCTCCTATTGAACGTGTTGCATCTCCAATATTAATACAAACAAATCCACCCGGTTTTATTTTTCGGTCTACTTCTTTCCAAATTTTGTTGAGTTCTTCATTCATTAATTTAAAAGCTAATTTACCATCTCCAACAACTATTGCTTCAGAAACTGCACAATTAAGTTCTCCAAATATTTCGTCCCACATCTCGATCATAGGATAAGGAGGTGAAGTAATGACAAGGTCGACTGTTTCATCTCCAATTGCATCCATATTTTCTGAATTACCAATGACTAATTGGTGTGATGTATTTTTCATTAGTTAATTTTTATTTTTGAGGGATCAAATTTAATTTATGCGGTCTGTGTCTACACTTGATTTACTAGTAATAAAGATTGAGTATCAATAAACTAATTGGATATCAAACTAGTGTGACAGATCAACGAATATTAATGAGGGGAATTCTTGTAAAATTTCCTTTTTTGTCAATCCTTCTGCGAAATTATCCAATATAACCGATATCATTATTCAAGTACCTTTGATACACACTTTTGTGTTTTAAGTACATAAAGATATATGCATAGCTCATTTGTTTCCGAAATTTTCAAAACTCTTAATAATTTGAAAAGAAGCTATTTTCCAGCTGTTTTAAACATTTCTTTTGCGTTTTTTTGCAATATTTTCTTCCATAGTATCAATTGATACAATTTCATATAATTTAGCATATTTTTTCTCGGGATGTAACCTTAAAATTCGTCCTAATCGTTGGATAAATTGCCTTGTTTGTCCAGATCCAGCAAGGATTACACCAATTTTTGCATCAGGTATATCCACTCCTTCATCCAGTATTCTTGAACTTATTAATTTTGCATTTGGAGTTCGATGATACCATTCTAGAATAGTCGTTCGTTCTTTACTATTGGTTCTATTGGTAATACAGGGGATAAGAAATGTACGTGCAATTTTCTCACAAAATGCAACAATATCACTAAAAATGAGGATTTTATCAGAATCATGGGTTTTTAATATTTTTTCAAGAGCTTTTAATTTTTCATCTGCTGCAAAAGCAATCTCTCTTGCCTTTCGATACCCTTTCAAGGCTGTGTCTGCTTTTGGATCCTGATTTACTCGATAGATTATTTGCTGAAAAACTTGCTTCCCTTTTAAGCGTTTATCAATAATATATTTTTGGAAAATGGAAATTTGCTTTTTGTATTCTTTAGTTGCTTTCGCTTCGATCTTGATTGTCTCAATTTTATATTTAGATATGACTCCATTATCCTGGAGATCTGATGGATGAGTTTCAAATACAATTTTTCCGAATCCTTTGTTCAATAAAACATTATATGCAATATCATTTGAACTTAATGTTGCAGTCAATGCTAAGCGATATTTTGCTAGATATCCATCTGCTATCTTTTGATAACTAATTCCTGAGAGGTGATGAGCTTCATCTAAAATTAAAAATCCAAATTTATCACGAATCCTTTTACTATAAAGATGAGCAGAGTCATATGTGATTATTGTAAATGGTAGAATTTCTTTCTTGCCACCTCCATAAAAGCCAATGTTCACTTCAGAAATATTTAGGTAGTCCTGTAATTTCTGCTTCCATTGTTCAAAAAGAACTAATGTGGGAACAACTATTAGGGTATTTGTCTTTACTTTTGATATTAAATCCATTGCAACATGGGTTTTACCACCACCGGTTGGAATGATAATAATTCCACGTCCCTTTCCATCATTTATCCATGCCTCTACAGCCTTTTTTTGGAATGGATATAATTTAAATTTGGGAAATGGAGTTATATTCGAAGGAAGTTCCCAATTTGTATTTATCTTGCTTTGAAAGGGTATTTTTGCTAATTCTAGTTGTTCTAAAATTATGAAATAATCCCGGGGATAAAAACGAGTAAACATTTCCTTCTCATTTTTTTGGTGGGGAATATTTTGAATTTCTAGAGGAATATTTCCATAAATTACTAAATCATCGCCTCGGAATGCAATTCCAAGAGCCTCACTGGCTAAATCCTCTATTTGAGAAGGATTAGGCATTATTAATGGAGATTGTTGATATATACAAAATATCTAGGATGTTCTGTAAGATAAATTCTAATAAAAATTGTTGGAAAAATACATTAGATCATAAAGCATTTTATTTTGTTGGAATTTAGATCCTTTAGTTACTAAAATGGATATAGCTTTTCGAAATAATCGAAGGAATAACCTGTTGTATAGAATTCCTTTGTTATTGACTGAAGATGATTCGAATACCATTGATAAAGCGATAAAATATTTTGAAAGCATAAAAGACCTTTCAGAAGATCAGTTAGATAGTAATTTCATAATGAATTTGCTTCCTAGAAGAAAAATGGGTCGAGGATTAATTACGGTTTTCACAAGGTGGTTTTATGATGTCAAGGGTTTGAAGATTGATCATAAAATACCTCCATATAAGTGGAGATCTAAATTATACAAGGAATTGGAAACTCAAAATGCCACTTGGGTGGAACCAAGAGAAAAGGGGGCATTTCTTCAAAGTTTGGCAGAAAAATGGGATATTGATTTTCAAGATATTTCAGAGATTGAGGCATATCTTTTTGGGGATCATAAAATAAATTATAAAATCAGATGTAGGGCAGAAACACCCCAACCAAAAGATATTATTCTACGATATAATACCGATGTTGTTAGTTATTTGTTTTCAAAAGCAAATTCTGTTAGTTTTACTCTCTCTGGTAATATCATTAGTGGAGGATTAATTAAAACTTTAATTGTTAACTCAAAATTATGGGGAATCTATACAGATATCACAAAAAATAGTGATGGTACTGTGTGTTTTGAAATGATTGGTCCAAATGAATTAGTTGGTAAGGGAACTAAATACGGGAGACAGTTATATGCTCTATTTTACTCAATTTCTCCTCACTTACCAAAAGAAAATTTTGAATTAATTATTGCCGTGAAATATTACAGCCAATACTTCAAAGTCTTACTCCCCATAACAGAAATTCCTTCACTATTACCGATCAGCCAAGCATTTTCACAATCAATAAAGCCACCGTATGATTCAAAAGTTGAAGAAGAATTCGCAAAACAATGTAAGCGTAGATTTCCTCAATGGAAAATAGAGCGAGAGCATGTAATAATTGAAAACGATACTATCTTTATTCCAGATTTTAAACTAAAATACCGAGATATTACAATTTTAATTGAAATAGTTGGTTTTTGGATGGAACGATATTTACAAAAGAAAATTCAGAAAATTAATCGATTCAAAGAAGTACTCCCTAATTTAATTATATTGGTAGATGAAAAACTAAATTTTCCACAATTGGATGTTAAAACGTTTTTGTATGGAAAAGAAATTCCTATTACAAAAATCAGGAACTACTTAAAAGAAAATTATGAAAAACCATTATTTGAGAGACATTTAGCAAATTTAGAAAATCAAAAAGAAATAATATTACACAAAACTAAAAATGTATTACTTAAAACATCCATTTGTGATAATAAATGTCTTTCAAAAATTCTTAAAACCCGGGCACCAAAAGAGACACTTCAAGCATGTAAATTAATTTTCCCGGATATTGTAGGTCAGTTAAACTGTGTTGTACTACTACAAGGTATCTTGTTGTTTGATATTAAATTTTTACAGACAATTCAACCTGAATTATCAAAATTAGTTCCAGTCAAAGGGATCGCAGAAGAAATCGTAGAAGAACATTTTCAACACATTGAATTCGAAATATTAAATCAAATTCTTAATTATTTAGGATATGCAATTAGATATGAAACACTATTAGATGTAATGATTTATCCTCCAAAAGATGATAGAGTTATAATTCCAGAAGTAGTATAAACACTGAACTGCTCTTAATTGTTTCAAAAGCTTGATTGCATTTTAAATACCAGATAACCTTAATGAGAGTCGATCGAATGCAATAGATTTTTATTTGTTAAAGCATATAAATCATGAGCGGATATGCACTTGGAATCAAAATTGGATAGATGAGCCAAATTTGACAGATGAAGAATATATAGAAAAATTTCACATAGATTTAAAAGTCCTATTAAGAAATTTATCACGAAATTATCAATTCGAGACTAAATGGGTGAAAACTTATAAAGTAGTACTAAGAGCGTTAAAAAATATGACAAACTGGAATGATTTGTTCTTTTATCCTGTTTTGTGGACTTCATTTGGCATTGTTCATTCGATATTAGCTTCGAATTATCTGAAAGGTAAAATTCCATTAAATCCACAACCATATCTATAATCTATGTAATAATAGTTATTCTTACATTTATTCCCATATCAATTTACACTCCCTCACTTAGTTCTTCCTATAATGATGGATTTTCAATGGATGGAATGCATTTCGTTCTATTTCTATTATTTTTTGTTTCCGGGATGATAATATTACTAATTGGGATTTTATCGTGGGATCTTTTAGGATTTATAGGATTGAAACCAGAAGATGGGCCATTGAGAACAGGAGGAATTTATCGATTAAGTAGGCATCCTGTTTATACAGGAGGGCTATTAGTTTTTCTCTCAACATTATTAGTAGATATTAATGAAGCATCTTTATCCTGGGTCCTGGGTGCTGGGGGATATTTCGTACTTGGATCAATTCCAGAGGAGGGAAAATTAAATGGAGTGTTTGAAGAATATAAGGAATATAAAAGGAATGTAGGAAGATTCTTTCCTTGGAAAAGATGGCATTGGATTTATTTATTGAAAAGGTAACTAATTGAAATTCAATACCCATGTATTTAAACACGAAATTCAGTAGCGGAAAACGTAACCAATTGGTATTACTAGTAATACTTTAAAGTAGTAATTACATTACTATTATGTATGGAAACTAGCAAACTTACAAAAAAAGGGCAAATAACAATACCAAAAACATATAGAAAGCTCTTGAACCTGCAAATTGGAGAAAGTGTGATATTTACACTAAAAGATGGAAATTTGATATTAAAAAAAGCTGAATCCAACCCGCTTCAACAACTAATTGGTATCGGGAAAGATATTCTTGAACCAAATACAAGTTTACAAAAGAAATTGAGAGAAGAATGGGATGAATAGGGTTTTCATTGATACAAATATTTTTGTGAACATCATAAATAAAGAGGATGAGTTTTTAAACGGATCCAGGGAGCTCCTTGAACGAGTCCATAATAGCTGCCTGCTTGGTTATACCCGTGTGATTTGTATTTCTGAAATCCTTGCTGGATTTTATATGACCGAATCAGCTGAAATCGCGGAAAAAGTGCTTCAAAACATCCTATCCATTCTTAATCTCACTATTATGGACTATGATTTAATTACAGCGATTGAAGCAGCCAAACTACGGGGGGCAGTGAGTGTAAAACTACCAGATGCGGTAATTCTATCACAAGCTCTGCAAGCAAATGCCACCTTAATATCACGTGATCAATCATTAAAAAAGCAAAAATTAGTATCTTGTATGGTTCCAGAGAAATTTTTGAAATACTGAAATCTTTCGAAAATTCGTATTAAAAATCGAATTGCAATCACATTTAATTATAAATCCATTTGAGTCAATTTTCTGCCATATCTTCTTAACTTATGATTTCATTCAATTTTTCTAAGATTAAATCAAGAATTGGTTTTTTTATATGAGCGATTTTATCTCTAACAATTGATTTTTCAATAGTAAATATAAAACCAACATCGATGTAACTTGTTTTCTTTAATTTTCCTGTTTCTAAATTTCGATTCGTCAATTTTATTTCCCAATTACTGTGAAAAAAACTTCCTGTGATTTTGGCAACAATTAAATCATTACTCACACCATTAAATTGATTATTACTAATAACAAGTACAGGTCTTAATTTGGATCCTTTAAGGTCTGAAAAGGGGAGTTCTAACGTAACTATATCTCCTTGTTCAAAATTCAAAGAGATCTTCGGCTCCTTCGGAATCCTTCATTTTGCTCAATGAATACAATCGATAATCAGCTTCTTCTAGTTCTTTTATTTTCTTTTCAATTAAATCTCTAATAATGTGTGTCCACTTGAGTTCACTATAGGCTTTCATTTTCTCATGAAGATCCTCTGGGATAGACATCGTTACATTTGGCATACTTTAATTATAGTAATTGTGATATTTGAATATTTTGCATAAATAACATATTTATTCATTTTATGTGGATTTAATAAAACAACTATTTAGTTCGCATTTCTAGAGCTTTAATTTGATAGTCATCTTAAGTAACAGATATTTTCTTTACACATTAATGCAAATATTTCTATAAGTGTATACGTAATTAGGCATCAAAGCGAGTTCCCCTCATAACATCATAAAATTTTCATTTATAACGATCATTTACCGAATCATTGATTTCAATGGACTGATTTTTATTCCTTCC
>CAZRLL010000102.1:0-13047 GCA_964600735.1 uncultured archaeon | reverse complement strand
ATACTACTATAAACTAATTATAATTATTGGCTTCAAGATCTAATAAAAGTTAGATAAATCGAAGTCAAGTTTACTCACTTCATATACAACATATGTAAATAGGGAGATTGTTACTGTAATGACAGAGCCCAAAACTACATTAAAATAATTGATGGGCTTTAATTTTATTAATTTCCGGGGGGTTAGTATGTTTGCAATTTTGCTCATTTTTCATTCAAATAAATCGATTAATTCCATATAGGCGCAAACCGATTTTTTGTTAGCATTTAACCAGAAGGATTTTTTGAGGTATCTCTCATCCTTGGTTATGAATGTTATAAGGGAACGGTAAAAAAGCTTCAGGATATCGACAAGTGGATTGAGGAAGCGATTCGTGTCACAAAGGAAGGAAGTGTTATAATTCTAAGTTCCATTGAAAAAATACCCAAAATAAATCACTTCATACTAGATCACATTGCAACTGGAATAAGGGAGACCAATTTTATCAAGGAAATCAGCAAAAAAGAACTCATGAAAGAATTGAAAAGGCATAAACTAGAAAATATTGAAACGCAGTCATTCAATGGTTTAATAATTGGCTGGGGAACCAAGCCCGTGAGTTCTTGATTAAATTGTCTCATGTACAATAGTTTTATCCATTTTGAACTTATATACCTAGTAATTTTCAATACAATCAAATCGACCTGTTCCCTGAACCGTTTGATACGCTAAAAATTAACCTTCTCATTTCACTATCGTAGGAAAGAATTTATCAAATTTTTTTTTCTTGAAGAACATTACAAACATCTAATGGAAAAGCTTCATTTTTTCTTATTACGCAAGATACCCAAACTTGGCGTGATATACTGGAAAAATTTTATTTCACAATGTTTATTTTTGATAGTATCATTAATGATCTGACCAGAATTGAATTTATTTCTTAGTTTTGCTCTTATATTTGGAGGGATAATATTCCAAGTCTTTATTCCTGGTTTTCCAAAGGAATTTCTTCTTATTCAGGCAGGATTAGTTTTTGGTTTTTTTTTAGGAGGTCTGATCAACTGGTTTGCTATGATAATTGCTGCTCAAGTTGGTTATGAAGTTGTAAGAAGATCAATAGAAAGAGGTAGTAATTTTAATAATTTATTAATTCAATACCAAAATTCCAAAATCATTCACAAATTAAATGAAAAAGGTAATTTTGGATTGTTTACCATCAGATTACTGCCATTTGCTCCTAATGATGTGCTTTCATTGATTTCAGGTGCACTGTTATTGCCTAGAAAAGGTTATTTTCTTGTATCCGTAATTACAGCCCTACCCTATGCCTTCTTTTTCGCCTACTTAGGATCAATCGGTTCAAATTATTATAATAAAACCAAACTAATACAAATTAATTTTTTATTGATATTAGTCAGTTTTTTAATAATTGTAATTAAGAGATCAAGAAATGTAAAAATGCAATCAGAGGGAGCATAAATATGAGAATTAGGATGAATTGATTTAATGAGAGTGATTTTTGTCTCAAATGATAATAAAATTGAAATATGGGTTAAAACTATATCTTGACCATTATTTCATCTAAGGCTTTTCTTTTCAAATCTGGAACAGTTGCAACATCTGCAGGATAACCGACTGGAAGCACAACAAATGGAACCTCATTTTCAGGTCGTTTTAAAATTTTTCTAAGAAAATTCATTGGAGAGGGCGTATGGGTTAAGGTAACCAGTCCTGCATTATGGATAGCAGCGATTATTAGACCAACAGCGATACCAACGCTCTCTGAAACATAGTAATGTTTTTTATTTACGCCATTTGGACCTATGGTATACCTTTGTTTAAATACAATAATTAAATATGGAGCAATCTCAAGAAATGGTTTTTCCCAGGTTGTTCCCAGCGGAGCAAGGTCATTCAACCACTCATCACTCATTCTTCCTGAATAACTCTTCCTTTCTTCTTCTTCTGCAGCATACCGTATTGATTTCTTTATTTGATGATCCTTCACTACAACAAATGTCCAAGGTTGCTTGTGAGCCCCACTTGGTGAAGTTCCTGCTGTTTTTATAATATTCTCAATAATTTTAAATTGTACGGCTTCATCACTAAAAAATCGAATGGATCGGCGTTTATTCATACGATTGTAAAATTCTTTTGATCTGGTTAAACTTTCTTCTTGAGTTAATTTTTGATAGATATAAGAAATATGAGGGAATTGAGAAATTTTTTCCTCATATTCTGGATTAATTTTTTTCAATTGTCTTGAACTTGTATTCTCATTTAATTACGATATTGGTAACGATCAATTTATCTTAAATACCTCTCAATTGTAGGTTCATAATTATTTTGTGCGCATCTAATGACAATCCAAATTGACGCCATGTGTTTTTTAACATTTTTATATAATTTTGATAGTTTTCTCTTTCAATATAAACCCTTAATTATAAATTATTACTTATTCTTAGTCAAAAATACAAATATTTTGTAATTAGTCAATCTTAAATTGGATTACCGAAATAATGGCTGGCTATGGGGGAGTCGGTGGTGAGCTGGCTTCGATTTGGATTTTTAAGTTAGCTAGTTATGATCTCCTTGATAAATTATTTAATGACAAGGAAAATGAAGTTACCAAGGTCTATATAGAATTTTTTAATATGATGGAAAAAGTAAAGGATAAAATTCGACAAGAAGTTATATTTAACTAATTAGGTCTGTTTCACTGATCGTCAATTACTCTCCAAGCAAGATATGTGCCAACAGTCTCTAATGGATGCCATTTTTCTGCAATTTTCTTAACCTTACCTGGTGTTGGTAATTCCTCTAAATTATACATTTTTTGAATTCCTTTACGCACTCCAAGATCATTTGGAGCAATCACATCCAGCCTACCCAAAGAGAATAGCAGATACATTTGCACTGTCCATTCTCCCACACCCTTGATCTGACTGAATAATTTTAGAATTTCATCAGAGGATAAAGATTGTAAGGACTTAATTTCCCAATAATCGTGCAAAAATCCCCCTTGTCGAATGCATTAGCAACGTTTTGGACATAAGAAGATTTTTGACGGGATAAACCAACTCCACGTAGCTCTTCTGGTGATTTTGATAATATTGATTGAGGTGTTAACTCCCCAACTAGAGCTAAAAATCGATTGTGAATAGTTGTTGCAGCTTTATATGCTAGTTGCTGGTAAATAATTGTTCTGACCAATGATTCAAATGGAGGATTACTTGTTGGTTCTAATTCCATTGTTGCCTTTTTCATATATTTTTTCAATTCTGGAGCATTTGTGAGAAATTCATCGAGAACATCTTTTGTAAAAATATTTACCATTTCATTATTTATAAATTTTCGAACTTATTTGTGTTAATTGATTGATTGATTGATTGATTGATTGATTGGAAAATAGCTTTAATTTTTGAAATGTTATTATATTATTGATCAATACAGTGATGTCGTTAATTTATCAATATTTTACATGAATTCTCCCTATTGTTATTGTAAATTCAATTTAATGCTACTTGATCTATTAAATGTGATAAATCCGAAATTTTATATGGTTTTTGAATGAAAGCTGCAATACTTTCAACCTCTTTTATTCCATCAATTTCTTCACCACTGTATCCACTGGTAATTATTATTGGTACTTTCTCATTTACCTTTTTTATCTCAGTTACTGCCTCCCTACCCCCCATGATTGGCATGGTGAGATCAAGTAAAATAACGTTTATTTGAGGATTTTTTATCACAAGTTCTACTGCTTCTCTACCATTTGATGCAAGTAGGACTTCATACCCCATTTTTCTGATCATTCTTCCAGCAACTTTTCTAACATTTTCTTCATCGTCACAGACAAGTACTAGACCTTTTTTCTGTAATATTGGTTTATCAACTTTAACAAAATTCTTCGTTATAATTGATTTAGTTGTAATTGGTAACAAAATTCTCATTTTTGTACCCACATTTTCCTGTGATACAACTTCAATTGTACCTATCAACGTCGTTACTATTCCATAAACAACTGATAATCCTAATCCTCGTCCGATAAATTTTGTTGAGTAAAAGGGATCAAATATCAACTTAATAATCTCTTTTTTGATTCCTTTTCCGTTATCCTCTACTTCTATACATGCGTACTCACCTTCCTCAATTTCTCTATCAAGGATATGATTGATGATGTATTCACCATCTACCTGTAATTTACTCGTACTGATTTTGATCAAACCTTGGTTACTACCAATTGCTTCAGATGAGTTAATTATAAGATTTAGTAAAATTTGTTGAAATTGAGTTTCGTCAATTTCTACTATTATTGGTTTTTCAGAGAGATTAAATTTAAGTTCGATAGATTTATTCATACTCACCCTTAATAGATGATACATCTTTTTGATCAGAGTTGATACGTCTAAGACCTCCAATTCATATTTACCTTTACCAGAATAAGCCAGCATCTGTCCTGTTAAAGCAGAGGCTTTTATTGAAATCAAGTCAATTTCCTGTACTAATTCTAGATAAGGTGAATGGCTGGGAAGTTCATCTAGCAAAATACTAGTATTTCCTACTATCCCCATAAGAAAATTATTGAAATCATGAGCTATTCCACCTGCAAGTATACCCAAACTTTCTAATTTTTGTGATTGTTGTATCGCTGTCTGAAATCTTATTTTCGACTCTTCTGCTCTTTTCATATCAGTTAAATCTTCAAAAAAGGCGAGAATTGCAGGTCCTTGAGGTAAATCAATATCAGTGACTTTAATTTGTAAAGGAAATTTTGATCCATTCTTTCTAATCCCAAGTGTTTGATAAGATTCGAGTTGGTTCTCTCTAAATTGCTTCTGAAAACCCAAACTAATTGCGTCAAACCGCATTTCTGGTGAATAAAGCTTACTAACATGTTTTCCAATCAATTCTTTAGAATTACTGTACCCATGAATTTCGGCTAATGTCGGATTTACATATGTTATAAAACCATTTTGGGATATTATTACTCCCACTGGGACTGCATCAAACATTATACGATAACGAGCTTCGCTTTCCTTCAATTTTTGCTCGACTTGTTTAAGTGCTGAGATGTCATAAGCTGTACCTTGTGTCCCAACAATTACTCCATTTTTATTTTTCCTTGGGATCACATTAAAAATTAGATGAACTTCCTTGCCTGCTTTTGAGAGGTAAATTGTTTGATAGTCTTCTACCTTTTGACCATTTAACAAATTTTTGAATGTATTCATATCTTTATCAATAACTTCAAGTTTTTTAAAATCATTAAACTTCTTTCCAAGCATCTCTTTTATTTCATACCCCAGTTTTTGTTCCCATGCTGGAGTAAGATAGACAAAACAACCATCAGTATCAGATTGAAATATTAAACCACGTGCAGTCTCAATCAAATCACGATATTTTTGCTCACTTTCTTGTAATTTTTTATTGACATGTTTAAGTGAATTAAGATCAACTCCAATTACCATGACTTCAATTACTTTATCTTCTACAATTAAAGGCACAAAATAACACAACGAATACGTTCCAAATCGATTTATTATTTCGGCTTCATACTTTTTCTTAGTACTAAATGTTTTGTCAAGAGTAATTTTATACTCATCTATTGAATCAGCCCTTAAATCGGAATAAACTGATGATCCAATTAATTCATTACCCTTACCATGTTCGCTTTCCTGATTAATAAATTGAATTATTCCGGCTCTATTTACAGTTACAATATAATTTGGGGAGTTTTCCACTAAGGTTCGATATTTATTTTCAGAATCTTTTAATTTTTCCTCAAGTTCTTTGTTTTTAATAATTGCACTTAAACTCTGTGCAATTGAATTTATTAGCTCTTTCTCTTCAAAGTTCTGTTTACTTTCCACATTGTACGATATCTCGATATATCCGGTATCATCAGCTAATGAAATATCTGCCCTTTGATGATGTTGTGATAATGTGTATCCTTCTGTAGTGCAGATAAAATCACCATATTGAATCTTTATCCCAGTAATTTCTTGATGTACACTTGATTGCGGTAATATATTGACTATTTCCTGTAGTAGTTCAAATAAATTTGAATCTCTATGATATTCTGAAATTTTTGTAATAGTTTGCAGGAATTTTAAATGATCATCCTTTTTTTGTAATTGTTGCTCGATACTTGTTTGATCAATCATCTCGTATTTCCCAACCCGCAGGCATAAACAATCTCTATTTCCTGAATATTTCAGGATAAATTATATTAAAGTTACTATCTAATAGTACTCTATTATTATCAGTTATTTGATTTCGATTGAAAGAATAAGTTCTGTTATTATTTTATGAGTAAGATAAAAGAAGTAACCTCATTTTATATTGATATCTTGCTTTTATTGAATGAGGTCAAATTTACACGTAATAAGATCATAGTAGATGTGCTGCGTTATTTTGATACAGTAAAATTATTTCGGATAGCGACCACTATACGCAAAAATTGACATCGATCAATTGGTCTACATAATCGATGATCTATGGAAATAAATAATACCAGAGTTTGAACTATTTCAATGATAAGTCCAAAATTTTAACGTAAGAAGTGCAGCTACATTATTTGGATTGATTAAGGATACTAATGTTAATTTCAACCTTCAAAGAATGGCTAATCTTCCGCAATATCATTTTGTCTCAAATAAGAGGGGCATATATGCGATAAATAATGACACAGGATTTGGTAGTGGCTGCTTATTATCGCGTTCCGCATTCATTAGTGGCCTTACCTCATTTTTCAAAAAAGTTTTTAATTTATTATGAAATTCTTTTGGATTAGGGGTTGAAAATACAGATTCAAAAAAACTATAATTTCCAAGAAAGTCTCCTGTAATATTACTTTTCTGATTATTTTCCAAATGTCTTCTCATTATATCAGTGGTGACTCTTATGAAACTTATTGATGCCTTATTTGCATTAGTCATATAATCTGCAATTAGACCATATTTTTCCATTTGAATTAGATATTTTACGAACTCTGCATCAAAACTGGGGTCATGGACGCTATCACCTGAAGTATAGTAATATGCTTTGGCATCTCTTTGTGAATTAGGATCTGCTTCTTTAGCGATTTTACCAGCATCAAGAAGTACTTTGAGAGATTTATAAATTGACTTTTCTCCTTTTAATTCGATTAAATCTCTGAGCTCACTTGCCTGCTTCTTGCCATAAAGGTTTAGGTAGGTAAGAATCTTGATACATGACTCCCATTTGAATATTTGGATATGTCTTTCCATGTATTCAATCCTATTTTCGAAATCAGTAATCTGTTCAGTATTTAGCTCTTTTGTACTCAATTTCACACCTCACTGCTTCAATATTTGATTTTTTAGAATCGTAACATTTAAGTATCACGTAAAGATACCAAATAATAGTAGTATCCTATTATGATACCAATCAAAAGACATAATTATGTACTTTTGAATTTTATTATTAGTTAGGACTGCTTGGAGTTAATACTAATGGATCAAGTTATGAAGATAGATTTTGAAAAACTTGTGCATGAAATTGACGAGTATCTCAAGGGTTTATCCCTGTTTGGATTCTCAGGAACAGTTTTTATTGGACAAGGCGATGAAATTTTATTAAATAAAGGATATGGGTTTAGGAATTATGAAAAAAAGCTCCCAATGCTTGCTGATACAGTAATGAGTATAGGTAGTATAAGCAAACAATTTACAGCTGTTGGTATAATGAAGTTAGCTGATATGGGGGAAATTTCCATTGGGGATACTTTGGATAAGTATTTTGATGATGTACCTCAAGAAAAAAAAGGGATTACAATCCATCATCTTCTCACGCATACTAGTGGCATTAATGACCAAGTTGGAGAAAATACACCCGATGATTTTGATTATATTCTAAAAGAACAATTCATTAAATTATACATCTCTTCCAAATTACGGGACAATCCAGGGGAGAAATTTTCGTATTCAAACGTTGGATATTCTTTATTAGCAATGATAATTGAGAAAGTAACCAACAAATCATATCAGGAATTTTTACTAAAAGATCTTTTTGAACCTCTTGGAATTAAACAGGCAGGTTGGTTTAGCGATCCAAAGTGGACAGACGATAATAGTATATATTACTATAAAAATGGAGAAAATATGGGATCAATTCAATCTTGGTCAGGTTCATGGAGTCCTGAGAAATCATACTGGGCAATTTTAGGAAATGGTGGTGTGTGCATCTCTAATCCTGATTTATATATATGGATCCGGGCTCTAATGACTGGGAAGATAATATCTTTGGAATCTTTAGAAAAGATGCTAACTCCAGATAAAAATAACTATGGATATGGTTGGGATATCGAGGAAATCCCAATGGGTACTCAAATTTCGCATGATGGAGGTTCAGATATGGGTGTTAATGCAGTTGCTAAATACCTGAAGGAGCTTGAAATGACGATTTTAATAAATAGTAATGTTATTCTAAATGGATTCGGGATGGCGTTCCAATTAAATAACATTCTACCCTCTTTTTTCATTGGAGAAGAATTACCTCATCCTCCAAAATCAGTTTCATTTGAGCCATTATCAAATGAACAACGAGAAAAAATAGTTGGTACATACCACTTAAATGATGAAAACTATGTTGTACTTTCAGAAAATAAACTAGGTCAATTGGTGTTAAATGTTGTTGGTCAGGAGATTCTGAATAGTCTCTCAAATCTAGAACCAGAAAAGGAAAAATTTTATCCCAATTTCAATCTTAAATCACTCGAATTTGGAAAACAAATCATAAATTCGGAATGGGAGAAAGCATTTTCCCTATATGAAAATCCAGAAGTAAAACAGAGCAGAATTGACATTCTAGTTGAATTAAGAAAATATTTTGAAAAAGAGTACGGAACAATTACAGGAGTAACAGCATCTGGAACAATTCCATTTAGGACGTATTTTGGGATGACACATCTAATGATCCATGGAGAGAAGGGAAAATCTGGATTACCGATAGTTTGGAATTCACCAGATAAAATATTAGGATTTAGACCAATGTTAAGTGATTATCCCCTATCAATCATAGTTGCTCAAAATGATGATGGAAATCTAATTGGATTTGACCCATCTATAAAAACAACCCCAATAATTGAGATGGCGAACGATGGTGAAATAACACTGATTTGCAACGAAAACAAATTTTATTTGACAACTGAATAAAATTAAAAATTTACTTCATCGCGGATAGAGACTTGTTTTATTGATAAGAATACAAATGGTGACAGAAATTCATCACTATGATGATACTCTCGATGCTCTTGAGTTAACAAAATCGTCATACCATATTTATCCGAAGGTATTTATTTAGGGATAATTTTACAGCCACGAGATCGGCTAATAGCTTAGTATTCTTAAGGTATGGTTTGATTTATTAATTCTAATAACTCCCTTACTTTGAATGGTTTATTTATAATCCCTTTCACAGCTGGATCCTTTAATCTATAATCCTCACTAATGGCTAGATATCCTGTAAATATAAGTATTTTTACAGAAGGATTAATTTTCTTTAATTCAGTCAAAACAGCCCACCCATCCATATCGGGCATATTAAGATCTAGAATTACCAGATCAATCACTGCACAATTTTTTTGATAAGTATGGATAGCTTCCAAACTATTTGAAGAGGCTGAAACTTTGTATCCCTCTTTTAATAGAATTTTTGACGTCACGTTAAGGACTTCTTTTTCATCATCAATTATCATTATGTGTCTCGCTTTTGTTTTTCTAGTATCAGGTAGGACACTAGTTTCAATTGATACATGATCTGATAATAATGGTAAATACAAATCAAATTCGGTTCCTTGATTAGGTGCACTTGTAACACTAACCTTCCCATTATGATTACTTACAATATCATAAATTAATGCTAAACCAAGCCCAGTTCCGAGTCCAGGCCCTTTTGTGGTAAAGAATGGTTCAAAGATCTGAGATAGTGTAATATCATCCATACCAATTCCAGTATCAGAAATGCAAATTCTAATGTAATCCCCAGTATTTAATTCAGGAATTTTCTTGGTCACCTGTTCTTCGTTTGGATTTATAATTTTAGTAGAAAATATCAATTTTCCACCGGCTGGCATGGCATCACGAGCATTCAGTGCAATATTAAATAATACGTTGTATAATTGACTTTTATCACCCAAAACAAACGTTGGTTTTTGATCGAATTCAGTTGAAATTGTAATTGTTTTTTTAATTGTACGTTCTAATATTCCAATCACCTCTTCAATTAAATTGTTAATATCAATCTGCTCAAATTTAGCTGGATTGCGACGAGCCATAGAGAGCAAACTTTTAGTCAAATCAGCCGCTCTTGTGGAGGCCTTATTGATTTGATTTATTAACTCTAACGAATCAACATCCTCACTTAAAGAATCATTCAAAATTTCCGTGCTAGCCATAATCACCGTAAGTAAATTGTTAAAATCATGAGCGACTCCACCAGCTAGATTGCCGATTGCATTCATTTTTTGCGATTGATGAAATTCTTCTCGTAATTTTCTATCTATCTCCTCCTGTTTTTTGCGCTCAGAAATGTCTCTTGCAAATGTCAGGATAACTTGCTGGTTACCAATTTTAGCCACATGGGAATTAATCTCTACGTCCAATTCTTTACCGTCTTTAGAAGTGTGAATAGTTTCGATTACAATCTTCTCCCCTCTTGTTATTCGTGCTATATTTGATTTCATAACATCCTCTGGAATAGAACGAGCAAGATTATCTATTTTCATACTTAATAATTCATCCCGCGTATAACCTAATCTATCAATCGCGATATGATTAACATCTAATATTTTTCTTGTTATGGGATCTGAGATGAAAATTCCTTCAAGAGCAAATTCAAATAAATTCCGATATTTCTCTTCACTCTCTTTTAAGGCATTTTTCATCATATTGATTTTTGTTATATCTCTTACTAAAGTCGTAAACATGACTTGTTCTTTCATAATAAACTTGCTAATTCTAAGTTCCGCTTGGAATATAGAACCATCCCTTCTTCTCCCCGCAAGTTCGACTCCCTCTTTTAATTTATCAGTCAACTCAATATTTTCAAATTTTATATTGAAATCTTTTTTATTTTGTTCTGGCATTAGCATGGTAATGTGTTTTCCAACAACTTCTCTTGCTTCATAACCAAAGATTTCTTCAGATGATATATTGAATATTTCAATAAATCCTTGTTCATTTATTGTGATAATGCCATCAGTTGTATTATCAAGAATGTTACGATATTTTTCCATATTTTCAATTTTAGTCAACTCTTCATTTTTTATATCAGTAATATCTTCGACTGTACATACATAATGGGTTATCTTGCCATTATCATTTACAACAGGGGCTATTCCTGCTGAACCCCAATACAAATCCCCGTTCTTTGCTTTATTTTGAAATATTCCTGTCCAAGTTTTTCCCGAGGATATTTTTTCCCATAATTCCTCATATTCTTCATCTGATGTATACCCTGATTTTAACAAACTTGGATTTTTTCCCAGTGCTTCTTCAAAACTATATCCAGTAATTTCGGTAAATTTTGGATTTACATATTCAATTTCCCCATAAGTATTTGTTATTATAATGTAATTGGTACTTTGTTCTACAGCTCTCGATAATAATTTGGAATTAATCTGATCTGAAATAATATATTGAATATCAATGTAATGCGTAATTACACCTTCAGAATTTTTTACAGAACCAATAATAGAAGAAACCCAATATAAATTCCCAGCCTTTGATTTATTTTGAAACGTCCCTCTCCACAATTTTCCAGATATAATTGTTTCCCATAACACTTTGTAATCATCTAATGATGAATATCCGGATTTTAATATATTCGCGTTTTTCCCAATAACTTCATTTGTGCCATACCCGGAGACTTCAGTAAATTTTGGATTGACATACTCCAAAGTTCCATCGATATCTGTTATCATCACGATTTTTTCATTTTGATCTATTGTGTTTAATAGTAATAATCTATGCTCTTCTTGATCAATGACTTTCTTTGTAATGTCAGTTCCAGAAACGATGTAATTTTCGACATTTCCATTGTTATTTAAAAATGGACGGATTTTTCTGTAATAATGCCTTTTTTCACCATTTAGAAAGATAATTGTCTCTTCAAAATCAATTATTTTTTTCTCATTTTTAACTCGCTGTAAGATTTCAATTCTTCTCTGTGCAATATTTAAGTCCAAGCTTAGTTTTTCACACAATTTTAAATCATTTTTACCTACGATCCACCTCCGAATATTTTTTTCTGGTACCATAATCGGATTAACATATAAATAATTAAAGGAATCATCGTAAATCGCAATTTCAACATCAATATGATCATAAAATTTTTCTAAAAATTGTTTATTTTCTCCAGAGAGATCTTGCTTAGCCAATTGAAACACCTGTGTATTGAATTATTGAAATTAGTATCTTAACAGAATCTGATATTACGTGATTTATACTTTTGGTTTGAAGCAACTTTTATCAAGGTCTGGCATATCAGCGTCTATGATGGGTGATATGTTGTGACTCTCGCCTAGTAGAATTAACTTTAAACATCATTCTAATTAAGAATTAATCATATTTGTTGTATTCAAAAGTAATAATACTAGCAAACCTTGGTATTGATTTGTAAACTATCAAATTTATATATTTTTCAGATTCGAAAACTATCAAAATTATAGATTTCAGGGGTTAAAACTATCAGAATTATACTTTTCGGGTTTTTATTACCAAGTTTATTTATATGAAGAATAAATTATACTACTACAATGGTTATACAATGGAAGAAACTAGGTATACAAGCTAAAGTGTTGTCAATTGTCGCCTTTCTGATAATTTTACCAATTGTCGGCACTTCAATCTACTTATTCACAATTGAGAGACCTAATCGTGTTGATGAGGCAACTGATGTGATGAAGCTTCAAGTAAACTCTTTGACATCTCACTTGGAAAGTGTAATAAATGAGCAAAATGAGTTAGTTCATATAATTAGGGATACGCCTGCAATTGATGCTTATTTTAATAGTGATATTTCGGATAGGGATGCAGCTGCTGA
>CAZRLL010000101.1:0-13068 GCA_964600735.1 uncultured archaeon | reverse complement strand
AGCTAGGTAATCAATATACTCTAGCTATTGATGGATTCATTGACACATCTGTAGGATCTAATAAGTACCTGCTACAAAAAGTCGATGCTATAACTATTGAAGTAACAGCTAGCCAAGAAATAACTGCTACTCTTGGTCCTATAGCAGCGGCAGAACTATTAAGTAGGACTGTAGGTAGTGCTTCGAATGGTATGGGAGAAGCTGGTCAAGGTACTAGTTGGATGGGTTCGGACTTTACAGTATCAGGTTCAGGCACTTTCGACCTCGATAAGGTAGCCTTTCAACTTGAAGAGTGGGATGGTACTACCTACCAATTCGTAGTAGATATTAGATTAGATGACGCAGGAGAGCCTTCAGATACTATTATAGCTACTTCTGATATAGTAACGAGCATTATAGCTTTAGGTCAGGATTGGGTAGACTTCAACTTTTCAACTCCTCCTACTCTAACTAAAGGTACCTTATATTGGGCTGTACTCGAAAATGAGGGTACTGGTGGAGCTTCAATTAACGCTAGAATTTATAAGAGCACCTCTAGCTCAGAAGTCTATACAAGCGATGGAATACAGCCTTGGACAACTCTTGCTAGTTCTACATTCAATCTACAAGTATGGAGTACTGCTTCGTCAGCTACCTTAGTAATTGGTAGTGTACCTAGTGGAGACTATAGTCTACTTATAGCTAATGATGGCACAACAGAGACTTTCTCGATTGCAGGTATTGGCAGCGACAGTGGAGCGTCCTCAACTATTGTAGACAACGCTAATAGCTGGAACTGGGCTATAAACAGTAGCATGCCTTATGTCGAGAGGATACGAATCAGCTTTCCTCAAGACTTCACAGACGATACTCAGGCAGAATGGGCAACAGGTGTACACAACAATACTGTAGCTACTGCTGGAGGCGATCTAGAGCTTACTGAAGTATGCACATACGCAGGAAGCTGCTCAGATCCTATAGACTGGGACTATATCGTAGGCTTAACAGACAAAGGGTGGCAGACAACAAATGTAGACACAGGCTTAAGAAGTCTTCGAACTAATATGTCTAGTGCATGTACTGGATGCGAAGGACGTATAGAGCAAGAGGCTACAGCAGTTGAGGGAGAAGTCTGGTCTATATCTGTAAGAGTAACAACTGGAACAGGAGATGTAGCTAAACTTAACCTAGACTTTCTAGACTCAGGCGGCTCTTCATTAGTAACCTATCTAACATCTCTTGGCACAGGACAGCCTTATACTACTTTGTCAATAGACGGAAAGACTGCTCCCGCTCTTACTGCAGAGATTAGGATAACTATAACACATAGAAAGAACACTGGATCAGGTTCACATGATACTTACTGGGATAGCGCTGTTGTATGCATATGTGACCCTGCTCCAACCTTTGCGAGTGTAGGTGGTCTACAGCAAGCACTAAATCCTGGGTTTGAGTTTATAAATGAGGGCTTAGGAGATAGAGTATCAGTTGCTCTTAATCCTACAGCAACAAATGTTGCTTGGACTAAAGTAAGCTGGAGCATCATCCCACCGCTAATTGGTTCTTCAGTAGCTATCTCACTAGACAATGGAGGATCCTTTACTGGAGTCGTAAATGGTGATCCTATCCCTGGAGTGTCTGTAGGAGATGATCTTTCAGCAATAGACCTAAAGACCAGAGTAACCCTTAGCTCTGCTACGCAAGAGGATACTCCTAGTATGGACTATCTAGTAGTCCTAATAGCCGACGTGACTGAGGTGGAGCTACAGTACTTACTAATAACGCTGCCTTCGCTAATTATAGCAGACTCATCTCCTAACGGTCTTGATGGCACAATGAGCTATCCACTAGCCCCAATAGCTATAACAACCTCCCAAGATGCCCTGGTATCTACAGGAGTCATAGTAAGTAAACAGAGTCAAACTATGTCTCCTGATGTAGTGTCCGAAGTCGATCCAGGAGGATGGCAAGGTGGTAACTTTGACCCCTCAAATCTGCCCTTCAATGAACTCTGGGTAAACTTAAGTGATCTTACCGGAGGAGACATTCCTCCTGTAGTCTACTGGATAGTCCTCGCAACTTGGGTTACTCTCTTCGCTGGCATAATGACCTTTATGTTTACACAGAGTATTCCTTGGTCTGCTGCAGTAATGATGTTGTTTCTATTAGGGTTTACAGACTTCGGAGGAGGTCTTATACCTCTATGGGTATTCTTCTTCTTTGCAGTAATGGCTATGGGAGCTAGTGTCTACTCTAAGGTACGAGCTTTGTAGGTGAACATATGAACATATTTGCAGCTGTAGCTGGTCTTACTTTCACCTTCGTGATAATGCAAATAATATCCTTCAACGTAGAAGGATATGGAGGCCTAGCCGCTACATCTCTTACGTCAACTATTGCATTAGATGCAGCAACAGTACCAGTAACAACAACAAGCGGATTTCTTACTCCTGACTATATAGTAATAGGAGACGAAGCAATCTGTTATGCAACTCTTACGACTTCATCTTTCACTAGCTTAACAAGAGGCTGTCGAGACACGGAAGCTCAATCTCACGTAGCTGGAGCTAGAGTCTATAATGAGACTACTAGTGTGATGAATGAAGTAGTAGGATTCAACATTGCTGAGACTATGTCTACTTCAGGAGCTATACGAACAATAACTATGGTGCCGCGTGCTCTTATGCATGCTGTACCTAGATTAGTTATGTGGGACTATAGCTATCTAGAAGGAGATCTATTTGGAGCTTTCCCTCTAGTGTATATAAAGTACTTATTCCTCTATCCGTTATCAGCAGGCTTCCTAATGGCCTTCATCATCCTCACAATCAACGTCTTTATGGGCATAGCAAGAGTATTTTCGGGGTGATAAAGAATGAACAATAAACAAGCAACACCTCTAATAGGACTAGTTATAGTTGTAATACTACTAATTATTGCAACAATGATGGGTCTCAATCAGACCAACGTAAACACTCCTACTGCTCTTGAGTTAGACTTCTACAAAAACAGTACTCCTGTAGCAAGCGAGGGTGGCCTAAACAATATTGAAGGTGTTGGCATCGACATAACAATGGTCGATGATCCTGCAAATAATCAAGTAGATAGCACCTTCGACGTAACCGCAGGCTATAGACTACCCCAAACGTGTACTAACACTCAGCTAGCTACATGGAACCTCGTAAGTGGTATTTGGGAATGTGTAAACAGAGTACCAGAGCAATTGGCTTCTCCTTTCTCAGAATATTGGACTATACCGGGCTGGTGGGTAGCCTTTGAAACTACTAATGCAGGTATAACAGCTGATTTAATGTGGTTTACACCAATACTTGTGATTAGCGACAACACATATGACAGAATAGGTATAGAAGTAACAGCTGCAGGGGCTAGCGTAGGTAGTTTAGCTAGACTATGCATCTACAACTCACAGAATAGCGGAAGTGGAATAGCGCCAGGTTCACTAGTAGTTGATGCAGGCACAGTTGCTGTAGGCTCTGCAGACGGAACAGGAACTAAGATACTAACTATAAGTGAAACCCTGCAACAAGGATACTATTTCTTAGCCTATTTAAGTGATGATGTTCCTACGCTTAGAGTGCCTAACAACTCAGGTGCAATTGACGTTCCAGTAGAAGGCATGTCTTCTTCAGCAGGACCACTAATGAATAATGTTATCTTAAGAACTACGAGTGTACCAGCACAGGTAGCTGGAGGTTGTGCTGATCCCGCCTCACCTGTTACAGGAGCATCAACGTCGAGCTTCGCAAGTGTATTCCTAAGGAGGCAGTAAGTCGTTGATTAGCATAAGCGCTGTAATTCCAACTCTCAACGAAGCCGAAGGGCTTGACTGGCTAATTCCTAGATTAGCTAAGCTACCTCTCGACAAGATTGTTGTAGTCGACGATCATAGTACTGATGGTACTGAGCTTGTGGCTATTAGACAACGAGCCTTCTGGCCAAATGTTGAGCTACTTGAAAGGAAAGATGAGAGAGGACTATCTAGTGCAGTAAGAGCTGGAGCCTCTATATGTAGCTCAGACTACATCCTAATAATGGATGCTGATGGTCAGCACGACCCAGAAGACGCAAGAGAGATGATTAGGAGCATTCTTCCTGTTAACTACAATATAGTTATAGGAAGTCGATTTACCTCAGGAGCTAACTTATCAGGGCTTAGTAAGCGTCGTCAGCTACTAAGCAAGGTACTGAACATCGTTGCTAATGCTCGTGCCCAAACTAAGTGTAGTGATCCTATGACAGGGTTCTGCATTGTACGACGTGACTTGTTACTACAGACTCAGACTAACGGCTTTAAGTTCTTGTATGAGATACTGTTTAACAACAAGGTAACTCTAGCTGAATGTCCTATAACCTTTAGGCCTCGACTTGGAGGAGAGTCAAAAGCGAGTTTAAGAGAACTTACGAATCTGATGAAGACTCCGAGGTGGTCTGATGGCTAACGAGAAGTTGTATACTCTTGAGAGACCTGAGTTCTATGACGAGCAAGCTAACTCACCTAACCCTCTACGTAGGTGGTTTCATAGATCTAGACACTTACAAGTTAGACGCCTTGTTGAGAAGTACAATCCAGAGCGAGCTCTAGTTATTGACATCGGCTGCGGAAACGTTGTATGGAACTGGAATAATGAGTTTAACGTAGTCGGAGTTGATATCAATCCAGAGGCTCTTCAGTACAATCTTGCTCAGGGCAGACTAGTTCGAGCTATCCACGCCTCGGTTGAAGATATAGTTGGAATGGAAGATAACACTGCTAACTTAGCTGTATGCTCAGAAGTTATAGAGCACATTCCAAACTTCTGGGACGTAATGAAAGAAGCTTATAGAGTATTAAAGCCGGGAGGCTACTTCATAGTTACAGTACCTTATGACACAACTCTTAGCTTCTGGGCCCCACTCTTTCACCTACAGTGTCTTTACCAAGGACATATCAAGAAAGACGAATACTATCAACAGAAGTGTGGTCACGTCAACTACTTCAGCCCTCGTACTATCCTAATGTATCTTGAAGCAGTAGGATTCCGTCCAGTGGAGCAATTTAACATGAAGCGGTTTACAATCTTTACGGTGGTACAGAAACATGCATAACATAGTCTCACAGACCAGGCAGTACTACACAGCCTTTGCCATCTTTGCTTTTCTTACCTTTATCCTCCCTATACGTCGACCTATAATGGAAGGAATTACGACTGAGCTTAAAGGGGTCGTAGACAATCTCTTTGACCTCATGCCGTTCATTCCGATCTTTGCTATGATACTTATCTATTATCAACACCGTTACGGACAGTCTATTCTAGGACGTCTAGCTGATAGACTAGCCAATATACGTGTATGGTATTATATTGGTATGGTAATAATGCCTCTCTCTATAATCATGTTTATACTTAAAGTACCTGGGGTATGGTGGACATGGTCAACACTAGGACTGCATCTTGCTACTATGATATTACTAGCTGGATTTCTCCGCGATAGACTACGACCAGCCTCTGCCCTTCTTGTAGCAGGAGCTATTATAAGCCTTGCAGCAGGATCATGGGAAATGGTCTATCAGATAGGTCTCTATATAGTGTACTATAGACCTGAAGGAGTAGGCATGCATGGCCTAGCTGGAGCTATACTATTTATCTATCCTATGGCTTTAGGAGGTATAGCTGTTATGCTACAGATTTATCTTAGACATCCTTCTACAGGCTCTTCCCGCAGCATCGCTCCTAAGTTCAATAGGTGGTCAGTAGCCCTCCTCACCTTTAGCATCCTAGGACTAATTATGTGGCATGTAACAGGCTTCTGGGTGGATGTACTATATAACCTAGACACAAAGGAGATCTACTACCAAGAAGGACTTAACTATGCAAGTATGTTATCCTACAAGAGTTCCAAAGTTGCTTTAGGATTAGGCTTAGCATTTCTATACCTTCCACAAAAAGATGATCCCAATCGTCTAGTCGCTCAATTAGAGAGGTAAGAATGTCACGAAAGTACGTCTTCAAGGTTAGGTTCAGAGTCAATGGTAAGTCTAAATCATTCAAGACAGTTGCTAGTGGGTCTAAAGAGGCAGCTAAACGACTTAAAACAAAGGGAGCTAAGATTATAAGCGTCCAGAGAGCTCATGCTTGACTGGATCCTTATAGGCACTCCTGATGATGCCTTCTACTACTACCAATTAGTTACTGGTAGTACCGCCTGGAACGAGACAAATGGCTACCATCCACTATGGGCTCTTATGTTACTACCTCTAGGACTACTACTTCAGGGAGACTCCTTTGTCTATGCAGCTACAGGGCTGTACTACGCTTTATGGCTAACCATACCTATAGTCTTTCATAGACTCTACAAAACTCGATTAGCCTACACTATATGGCTAATCCCTATAGTTCTAAGAGGTGCTATAGGAATGGAATTTCCTCTAGTAGTGTTACTCTCAGGAATTGCTTATCAGACTCGACGCCCAGGAATAATAGCACTTATGATTCTAGCACGACTAGACACAGCTATTCTTGCTCTCTTCATAACACCTATACGTCAATGGCCTAGAGTAGGAATCTACATACTTCCTTGGTTCCTCTTTAGCTACGTAGCAGTAGGTACTATTATTCCTGATTCTGCAACACATATAACAAACGTTAACTGGCAGCAGGGACTACGTGCTATTACTCTCTATTATGGACTAGCTCCTCTACTATCTCTAGGCCTAGTATTAACTCAGCCGAAGTATAGGCTCCTAGCTATTTTAACTATTACTCTATTCATTGTTGATGCTACTCGAAATACCATATGGCCTTGGCATTACATATACCTCCCACTTATTCTTACTCTTGCTCTTAAGCAAATATGTAGTCGCCTAAATATAGCCCCACTTAGGAGCTATCGACCTGTCTTCGTTCTAACTCTTTTAGCTATGTCTCTACTCTCTCTACCTATGCTACGTGAGCACTATCCTCAACATCTAATAATGGTAGAAGTAGCTAAACAAGGAATAGTTGTTGAAGGAAGTCTAGGAGCATATAATAGTGGTATTGCCGGCTTCTATAATTCCCAAAAGGTCTACAACTTAGATGGCATATTCAATCATAACGTCCAGCCTACAGATTATATAATCGACTTTAGTCTATACGTCGATGATAACCTACCTATAGTACGAGATTATGGAGGTACAAGTAATGCAATACTTGAGAACTACGCACTATTCAAGAGAGACTAAAGTAGGTCTACTTACACTATTAACCTTTATAGTAGGTCTTACAGCTCTAGGAATAGTTGAGCAATACAACAGAATAGAACCTGACCCCATTGTTGTAGATACTACAGCAGATCTATTTGAGTCAGCCTTCTTAGGTCTTAACCCTACTCATCCTATTACTGGTATAGCTCTATATAAGAATGAGCCTGTAGTATCTATACAAACTGGTAATGTCCTTAACCTTGAAGGAGACTTAGTACTAGATCTAAGTGATAACCTCTATTTAGGCCCAAGTAATCAAATGGGACTGATGGATATAGTAGAGTATCCTGATGACGGAGTTCTTGTAAGCTACTCCGCTGAGCCTACACGTATGGTCATTAGACATATTAAATCTGACGGAACTAGCTACGAGTTCTTCTCGTGGCCTCTAATTACATTTGACCATACAGGCGGCGCTATGTTATGGTACAACAATAAGCTGCTTATCAGTACAGGAGATGGTAATGTATGTACTTCCTATGGACTATTACTAAGTCGACCTGAGGAATGCCTGTCACCTCAAAAGACTGATAACCTCTTAGGTAAGATCATACTCCTAGATCCTACTACAAAAAGCTACCATATAGTAGCTATGGGACTAAGACATCCTTGGAAGATGATTATTATCGACGACGATCTTATCATCTTTGATACAGGTGACCTAGCCTATGAGATGATTAAGAAAGCTGACCTAAGTAAGATAGAGCAGAACTTTGGATGGCCTTACATGGAAGGACCTGAATGCTTAGAAGGCTACGACTGCTCAGAATTTATACAACCTATATACTCATACAAGCATGGATCCTTCTTACCTCCTCACTGCTCTATAATAGGAGGAGCTTACTATAAGGATAAGATAGTCTATAGTGATTATTGCTCAGGATCTATATGGTACTTAGATCCTACTACTTACGACACAGAACAAGTTGTGTATAGTGTAGGATACCTTCTTACCAATCTATTTGTCTTTGAAGATCAACTATATGCAGCTGCTATTAGAGGAGACGGTTTCGGCCTCTATAAAGTAGATTAAGGAGAGAAAGAGCTATGCTACATCGACCTACGTACAGAGTGGTTATCATAGGCTTACTTATAGCTGTTACATCCTTCTATGGAGGCAATCGATTCCAGCCTCCAACTGGTCTGCCTGAAACTGCAGAGGTTGTAGAAGTTAAAGAAGCTGAAGAAACTAAAGAGTCTTGTGGTCTTGCAACTAGTCCAGCCATCACACACGAAGGGTTTGTTCTTGGCCAGCAAGCTATAGTAGTTAAACTAGATCCTACAACTGAATTTGCTACTATATCAACTAACGGATACTACCCAGATTCAGATATAGTACTAGCTAACTTCCAAGTTAGCCAAGATTATGCTCCTCGTATCTATATCGTCAACAATAGAGGTAAAGTACTCGAGGAGTATCACATAACAAATAAGATAGGCGGAGCTCTTGGTGATCGTCGTATGTTACCAGACGGAAGTATTATGTTTACCATCCTCGCTGATGGAGCCTACGTCATTGATCGTAAGGGAGCTACAATCTGGGCCTATACCGATTGTAATGTCACTCATCATGCAGAGCTTCTTCCTAACGGCAATGTACTTATAGCAGGCTCTGACTGCGATTGCATTAAGGAAGTCGATTGGGACACCTATGAAGTCGTATGGGAGTGGAGTGCCTACGAAAGCTTTGGCGCCTACGACTCCGAAGAGTACTATGTTGGAGGAAGCTATCCTGCGTTTAATCTTCTTAGTCCTTACGAATCTTATGTGATTCAGTCCCCTATCTTTGGTAGAGACTGGACTCATCTTAACTCTGCTCAAAAGCTTCCTAACGGTAACTACATTGCATCCCTTCGAAACTTTGATCTAGTAGTAGAGGTTGATGCTAAGACAAAGGAGATAGTATGGTCCTTCGGTCCAGGCATCATAAAGCAGCAACACGCTCCTAAAGTATTAGCTGACAATTCTATGATTGTGTATGACAACGGCAACGGCCGCGTAATACATCTAGATAGAGCTACAGGCGAGATTATTTGGGAGTATAAGGGCTTATTTGCCCCTTTCCTAGGAGACGCTAGTCTACTTAGCGACGGTAACTACATGGTCCTCAATACTGTCTCTCACGAAGCATCAGGCAACAAGTCTGAGATCCTAATTGTAGACCCAGAAGGAACTGTGCTATGGACACTTATTAACTCTGGCAATAACATATACAGAGCCCATATGCCCGGACTTGATGCTCCAGGAGCTTCTTGGTACGGTAGATAATACCTTAGAATAGGAGATCAGATATGCATATCGAGCAAGGAATCACATGCCCTAATTGCGGACACGAGCTACAAGACATCACTCAACTATCCTTCGAGACTCGGCTTAGTCCTAGAAACTTCATTGTATCAGCCTTAATAGGGCTTGGTATGGGTCTATCCGTCGCAGCCATCGGAACTACCTGGTGGGGAGCTTTAGGGGCAACTATTCTTGCTTCAGGAGTAGCCTTTATGGTCTCTGTACGACTCTTTGCTTCCTATAAGTCTATAGCTTAGCCTCTTCTATCATCATTGACTCTTTTGGTAGAGTATAGTACAATAGCTATAGGGTCAGAAAAGATTACAGCTACTACTTAGGGAGTTCTAAAGATGCAAGAAGTTATAGTAGAGCAAGATACACTTCGAGAGTGGGATATTACTCCCTCAGGTGAGGCTTACCTCGATGAGCTTGATACTGAGTATCCTAATGAAGAGCAAGAGAAGGAGCTTATTATCCTCATCTCTATGATGGAGGATGGACCTCTAACAACTCATCGACTCAAGTCTGGATATACCAAGAACTGGGGTAGACCTAGAGGATTTACTCAGGCGTTGGAGTCGTTGTCTAGTCGTGGATACATGCAGAAGTCGTAGGAGAATCCAACTATGTATTACGTCACTGATCTAGGTCATAGTTATTGGGAGCGTCTAGCAAATAAGGAGCTCCGAACAGAAGAAGAGAGTCAACGGTGGAATGTTATGTACACCATTGAGAATGAAGAAGAGCCTGGATCCTCCTACGAGAATATCCCAGAGATTCAACAGCAGAGCTACTACTCTGCCACCCTACAGGATCTACTGAACTTAGGCTACCTAGCTGAGGAGTAAGTATGTCAACAGACTACCAAATAGGTCGAGCTAAGTTAGCAGTAATGGAAGCTCTCGACGACTTAGGAGCTCTTTCTCATGCTGAATCTGTTCTTATTGAAGAAGTCGACGAGAAGATAGAAGACCTCCAAAGATACTCAGGTCGTTCTAACTTCAAGATTATCCAGGAGATGCTCCGAGACCGGACAATCCAGATCACCTTCGACGCACCAATGACTATATGGTTAACTCCAGAGGGTCTTCGACGCTTTCGAGGAGAAGGATAGTGGTATTTCCCCCTTGGAACTTAGACGATCAACCAGACTATGTCAGACCTAAATGGATATCTAAAATCTTAAGACTAGCACAACGACATAAGCTACGGGTAGGAAAGATTTACCAAGATGCTATCTATATTGAGACACGACACAAATCTAGACTTGAAAACTTCGTGCTCGATCTTAATCTCCACGAGGAGATCAAGTCTTATAAACCCTTCATTGATATGTCTAACTGGGACAATCCTCAGCCGGTCTTTCCTCGAATAAGACCTACACTCTACTACGTGCGTGTTGAGGAAGAAGACATAGAGATGACTAGAAAGGAATCTTATGCATAGAGTAGAACCAAATCTCCACCTCGTAGCTCACACATCCATCGACGACGAAGGACTAAAAGCTTATCTTAAAGAGATAGGTGCTCCTGATTGGGCCACCGATGCACCCTCTGACGTAGAAGAGATAGTCGAGGTAATGGGTCGAGAATGCTATAGAGCATTCGGGGTCGATCTCAACGAGAACATTACAAAAGTACGTGAAGGAAACGCTCCTTATCTACTCAATATACTGAGCTCTGGACATGGCTCAGTATTACAACACTCATGGGTGTCGTTTATGTTTACTAACGTAAGCAGAGTTCTAACTCACGAGCTAGTTAGGCATACTGCAGGTACAGCTGTCTCGCAAGAAAGTCTGCGTTATGTACGCTTGAATGATCTAGGCCTATGGATACCTAGCTGCTTTGCTGATAATCCTAAAGCAGTAGAAGTCTTCGAGCGAGCCTGGCGTCAAGCTGAAGAGAACTACATGGAGTTACTTTCCTACGAGGTCCTAGGTGAAGATATCGACCAGGACGTATTTGGAAGAAAGAAAGAACTCACCTCAGCTGCCAGACGAGTATCTCCTATCGGACTAGCAACTAGCATAGGATGGTCCTGTAACATCAGAGCTCTACGTAATGTAATAGAGCAACGCACATCTCGTTATGCTGAAGAGGAAGTGCGGCTTCTATTCAACAAGGTTGCAGATCTTGTTATCGAAGTCTATCCTAACCTCTTCGGTGACTACAACCAAGAGTCTATCAACGGCTATACAGAATTTACGACTCCCTATAGAAAGGTGTAACTATGCACGGCGAAGCTAACTACATGGTTATCAATGAGGATAGTGATGATATCCTTGCTAGCACCTCTACGTTAGAGGAAGCTAAAGAGGCACTACTTAAAGAAGACATTAGTGCCTGCTACATCGAAGACAAGGAAAGAGGCATGCGCATCTACACAGAAGATGGCGGAGACACCTGGATGACCTCTGAGGCCTAAACAAGATTCTAACATGTATTTCTTTTCACATACTGATCCGGAGCTAACATGAAGACTACCTATAATACAGCTCAGCGTAAGGTCTTCATTGCTCTTACACTTCAAGAGGCTAATACTCTACAAGAGCTACTTGATGAGTACTATGCTAACGAAGCAGAAGACGCTCATAGCAGATTCGCTCTAGAGCTTGCTAAGTCGCTTACTAACCTACCGGCAGTAATGTTGTACTTTAGGGACAGACGATGAAAGAGTGGGCTATTACACCTGCGGGTTCTCAGGCTCTAGCTAGTCCTCTTACTAGCCAGACATTAGCAGAACGAACTATACTTAAAGACCTTGAAGACTATGGACCTGCCTCAACTGAAAGATTGCTTGAGGCCTTAGACGATGTACTTGAATCTCCAGTCATCAGATCTACTCTTAATAAGCTAAACAACGAGGGATTGATATACCCTGCACTCTAGGAGATAGTTATGTACTTTATATCAACGATGATAGATGAGCCTCGCGGTGACAGCCAAATGGTTATCATAAAAGCTAACACTCTAACTGAAGCTAAACGACGGCTTATTTTAGAGGCGTCACAAAGAAACTGGTTTATAATACCTTATGATGTTAGTCCCATTGATGTAGACGACGAAGCCATGGAGGATCTACGAGCTGATAATGAACTATGGCAACGCCTTCAGCATGACAACATTATAAATTGGACCTCTTGATAATGACTAAGCTTCAAGACGCTCTCTATCCACATCAGCACGAGGCTCTAAAATGGCTAATAGAGCATCCTCGTACTATCAACGGCTCAGTTATGGGCACAGGTAAGACTATTGAGCTGTTAGCTCTAGCTGAAACTGTTGATATCCCCTCTACTCTTGTTGTATGTCCCCCTAGTCTTATCCTAGAGTGGAGAGAGCAGATAGACACATGGTTGCCAGAGCAAGCCCATCGTTTCGACATAACGAACTACGAGTCTCTAAGAAATGCTACCCCTACCAAGTCTTATGCCTTAACTGTCTTTGATGAGTGTCACAAACTCAAGAACCCCTTAACTAAACAAACTCAAGGAGCCTTCAAGGTTGTAGCTCCTCGAACAGTCCTTATGTCAGGTACCCCTATGCAGAATGGCCCTCAGG
>CAZRLL010000100.1:9280-13187 GCA_964600735.1 uncultured archaeon | reverse complement strand
TAGGATTTGCAGTTAAATCGTCACCCTTAAATTTTAAACTAGTCATTGGTGTACCCTTAGATGAAATAATGAGTATTGCACTTAATTGGACATTTGTAAGAAGAATAGATTCAGGAAAAACCCAATATATATAACTAATTAAAACGAAACCAAGCAATAATACAAATGTTCCTAACAGGTCAATTATTTCGTATCGAAGTAATCCAAAATGTTGAACAAATCGTATAACCCTAGACAAAAACAACATTATTGAAATTATCATTATTATTGTATAAGCCCTTCTTAAACGTGGATATTCTATTTTTATGCGGATGCGAAATATACCATATAGGAATAAAGAAGCAATATACAACTGAAATATAATGGCTATTATTCGATTATTTGTAGAATATGGAACAAAATCATCGTTTATTATTATTCCGGCTCCCTCCTCATCTTCCAAAGGTATCCAAAATAAAATCATTATCTGGACCATGGAATACATTAATACTCCGGGAATAAGAATCAAAGGTGGAGCACGATACCACGTCATGCGCAAGGTGTGAATAAAAAATAGAAAATATGTAATATTTCTAGCAGAATAACTAATTTTCCAAAAAATTACATCATTGGTAATCTGAGCTGTAACAAATGTAAAAGTAAAGATAGAGCTTAATAAAAATACAGATGAGAATAAAATATACTCTTGCAGCTTTGTTGAGTTATATAACTGAAGTAATTTTACCATTGGGATTAAAGCACACATGCCACCAATTACAAGAATAAATTGTCCTAGCTCAAAATTGTAAATCAAAGCAATCCCTAATTTTTGTTCCCCATCTCAGCATAAGAACTTATTGTGTCTCCAATTGGATCATGGGAAAAGCTATCTAATTTCGGTGAGATCAGTGATTACAACAAATCATCTCTGGTACAGAACATGCTTCTTTATGAATTTCTCTATTCGGGGATACATGTCAGCTAGAGACTCTCTCTTCTTAAACCCATGACCTTCTCCCTTATATACCTTATACTCGACTTTACCCTTCACATTGTCCCTTATCAGTTCACTCTGATTTTTCAGGACTACGGGATCATCCTCTCCTTGTAGGATTAATAGAGGATCCACAATATTATCCGCAAGGAAAATAGGTGATTTTGCAAAATAGTTGGCTGATGCTTCAGGCAAAGGACCCACCAACGTATCGGTATACCGACTCTCTAGATAATGGGTTTCTTCTGCTAGTAGAAAATTATCAGATACTCCAAAAAGATCCACCCCTGCTTTAAATTTTCCGGGTTGGGTGGCTAGCGTCATTAATACCGTATAACCACCAGCTGATCCGCCCATTATCACCGATTTCTTCTTATTTACAAAGTTTTTATCAGATAAGAAATTCATCGCATCCACACTATCCTCTACATCATATTTTCCCCAGTTAGTATTCAGAATTTCCCGGTATTCTCTGCCATGACCTATGGATCCACGATGATTTACAGCAAAAACTGCATAACCACGGGAGGCAAAATATTGTGTGGCAGCATTGTATCTATTGGTGCTCATTCCAGTCGGACCCCCATGAACCAGTATGATTAGAGGAGCATTAATTCGTAATTCTTGTTTATCTTCCTTGAGGAACAAAAGTCCATGCGCTTCTTCTCCATCTGAGGTGGGGAAGGAAATTACTTCTGGTTTAACAAATTTACCTTTGACTGTCTCTGCCCTTATACCAGAATTAGCGACAACTTGTGAAGTCACATTACCTTCCGATTGATCGATATTAAATATTATGATCTGACCTTTCGTCTTGTAATCCTCAAATACACAGACCAGTGATTTACCATCTGCAGGAGAGCTTAATTTTGAGTAAAAACCTTTTTTTGTATCCAATTCCTTAACTTCTCCGGATTTTATATTCACCCTAGCTAAAGAGCATAATCCATGGTTGTTTCTGGTAAAAACAATTGTTTCATTATCTAGCCACACCTGATTTGATTCTCCCGTAACCCATGTTGAATAAGAGTGCTCCATATTTTCTTCTACAAGCGGTCTAGCATTTTCACCATTACTTTTGGCAATCCATAGATTTAACCAGCCGTTTTTATCACAGAAGAAACTGAGATGTTTTCCATTGGGTGAAAATCTTGGTTGTGAAGTTGCAATATCATCACCACCGGCAACGATATTTGTTACAACTTTCTCGTACCCATTTTCAGCAGATAGAAGAAGTATTTTTGATCCGTTCCAACTCATATTAGGAAATGACCATGCATGAATTGCGATATTACCATTTTTATGGAATACTCCATCGTAAATAAAATTCTCATCCAATTCAATACGCAATGGCCAGCATGTTTTCATAGATTTCTCTAAAATTTTCAATAAACCCAATGACATACTATCTTGATGCTCAACTGAGAATAGTAGAAAATTGTCAGAAGCACAAGGAGAAAAACTCTTATCAATTCCATTTATTGGTTCAGGAATTCCTCCATTGATATTTACACGAAATAATTCTCCTTTTGAACTGAAATAAATAAAATGGGAGTTTGCTCCCCATGCAAATGTTTTTCCACCGTATGCAGTCCCAGTTGTCAATGAATGGTCACTAGTTAATTGCCAGTGTTCATTCATTTTTAGGTGGAAAAGATAGAGATGAGTACCGTTTTCATCTGTTTTTGTGTATGCGATGTAATTCCCGTCTGGGGATATATGTGGGTTGCCGAATGTATATCCAGCAGTAAATAAATCGAGATTTATACCATCCCAAAACCCTCGTTTTTCTGAAGATCTATCCATGTTTTTTTTGTTTCAAAAATTAGAACAAAATGGTTTGTGTATTAATTTTTAATTTTGCTTGTTTTTCTTATAATTCATATCTCTAATTATAAACTGTAATGTTAATCTGGAACAATTTTGGATCTGTAAACAAATAATTTCCAAATCGCGGTGATAATTTTATAAATAATTCAACAAAATATATTGATTAATGGTTAATCTTAATTTTTATCTTATATAATAAGATCATGTAGTAAAAAATGGTAATAATTTTCAATCCAGAGGAAGATGTTGATAAATTCGAGGATCTCCATTATCAGGAAGTTTATTCAGATATTAACTCACCCTCGATATATATTGCTGAAACAAATGAAGACCTGACTGCTAAACTAATCGTTTTAGATGGGCATTCAACAATACTTGTGTATAATCAGAGCAATGATTTACCTTGGGAGGCATATAATGAACTAGGGCAATATCAATATCACCCAGATAGTATTGGTGATGGGATTCTGATGTTTCCTCATCATTTTTATTTTGAATTTGATTTGAAAATTGGTAAACAACAATTAGGTGTAAATGGTCAATTTGAGGGACCTGGGATTAATGCAATGATTATGCCCATGAAAGATGTTTCAATAGGAGAGATTATCAAAACACTCCAAAAACGAATCAGTACTACCATCTCCTCAATATTAAAGCCATTAGAGGATCAATTGGAATTTAATATTGGTGAAACTTTAAAAATACCAAAAAATGCAACAGAGAGTATTGGCTTTAAATTGGCTTTATTGGGTATTAAATTAACTAAGATCAATATTACATCCATTACAACTCTTGATATTGTTAAGACAGAGGCAGTGGAGGTGATCTTTGAAGAACCTCCTACAAAAATGAAAGAAATTTTGATTAAAGAGGAGGAAGAAAAGAAAAAAGAAAAGTTAAAGAGAAGAAGAAAGAAAGTGAAGGATAAGGTGCCTGTAAAAGCCAAACAGGAGATAAAAAAGAAAGCGAAACCAGCTGGACCTCCTCCTACATCTGCAATACCTCCGCCAGGTACGGGTTCGGGCAGTGCACCAGCACCAGCACCATCGACGACACCTACACCGGCTCCCACTCCTACACCCACACGCACCGTTTCACCTTCAC
>CAZRLL010000100.1:0-9270 GCA_964600735.1 uncultured archaeon | reverse complement strand
ACCGACGGCTTCAACCGCACCTACACCAAGAGCTTCATCTGCATCACCACCAAAAGCTTCACCTAAAGCTAAACCTACAATCCCTGCAGCCCCCATGAGAACAAGCGGAGGAATGCCTCCACCTGGTGCACCCATGCCACAACCCAAGTCAGAGAGTAAAGGTATGATGATGACTGATACAGACGAAGAACTGGAAGAGGAGGCAGATGAACTTGACGATGTTCTTGCTGCAGATATGATGCCAGATGAAGAAAAATTAGGGACAAGACATTCACATGTTTCATATTTTGAACGCATGATACCTAACCGAGCCTATCCATTATTAATTCAAATTTCAACTGAAGAAAAAGGAGTAAAAAAATCGGTCCGTTCCTTGGTCTCTGGTGAGAAATTAAGTGAAAAAGAAGAATTACTAACAATTTCAGAAGAGATACCAATAATTACAGTTAAACCTGAATTTCCTGGTTGTTTTATTGTTCCGGATCAAATTGATATTGATTTGCGAGAAAACGAAGTTACGGCATTATTTCATGTTACACCAATTGCTTTGGGAAAATTAGATGCTTCCGTCAAATATATACAAGATGGGAGGGTAATTCATCTGATGACATTAGAAACTAAAGTAATCACCCACCGCTTATCAAAGTGGGCAGCTTGGTTAGGTGCCGCTGCAAGTACTATTCCTGCAGCTTTAGCCGTAATTCTGAATAAACAACCAGATGTTATTGTAGAAGATCGCTTGGAGGAATTCGCTCCTTCTCTAACCCAGTACGGTTTAGCAGTGCCCGTTGTGATTACTGCATTTCTATTGGGATTAAGCAGTCTATTTTACTTTATAAGAAGACCTCGTAAAAATTCTAGATCTATCGCTTTTCCAAGTTAACTATAATTTTTCAATATAATGTAATAAATCAGAAAGCGAGCCGGAATAATCAATCTGAAATTTTCCTTTGAACTCTTCATTATGGTGATATTTATCTGTTAACCATGTGTGAATTCCCACAGATTTTGCACTTAAGTCAAGCAAATAATCATTTCCTACCATCAAAGTATTTTCCGGTTTGACTTCTGCAATATCTAATAATTTATGATAATATTTTGGATTTGGTTTTACAAAGGTTGAATTTTCAGCGTGGGAAACAAAGTAAAAATCGTCATAATCGATATTTGCCCATCTGCATCTTTCTCTGGTTGCAATTTCCGGGAATATTGGATTGGTTGCAAGAATAGGTATGATGTCTTTATTTACTGCTGTTTCAATTATTTTTCTAGCTTCGGGAAAATGATAACTATAATTACCTAGTTTTTTAAAATCACCTCGATAAAAATTGTCAAATCTCTTATGAATTTCCTCTCTTGGCATACCTGAACTTGATCCGAAAGAATCAAAAAAAGAATCAATCGTATAAATTGTACCATTGTTATCTTTATACATATGTTCTGTTGCCTTCCAAAAATAATTCAGGAATTCATTTGCTTGATATTTATCTGTGAAATAGTTTACAACTAATTCTGTATACTGACTGAGAAACACCTTCTCTGACATTCCTAGTAAAGTTCCATCTAAATCTAGCATTAAACACTCTAAATTTTTAATAATTTTATACAGCTATTTTTCCCCCTATTCGCTTATTTTTCCTGAAATTATGTAGGTAAATCAAACACAGGAGGTTCTTCATCCTCCTCCATCTCAATAAATTCAAGAATTGACTGAGCTAACGCTTCAAAAGAGGTGTTTACCTCTAAATCGTCCTTTGCGGAGGCTTCTCGAAAAAGTATCGGTTTACTCCAGGTTTTTCTTAATTTTTCTGCCATCTCCTCCCCCTCTTCCTTGGTTATAGTAATTTGATCAGTTAAATCTTTCTTGTTTCCAATCAATACAATGGGAATTTCATCACAGTAACTCTTCACATCTCTCATCCATTTATTTATGGCTTCAAATGATTTTTTATTTGTCAAGTCATATACAACAAGAGCTCCTAAAGCACCACGGTAGTACATGGGAAGTAGTGGTCTGAATGAGTCTTGGCCCCCGGTATCCCATACGGCTAACTGGATGGAATAGTCTTTCAAATTAACATTTTTTGTTACTAAATTCATCCCCAGAGTCATTTTATAATCATCTCGGAATTTATCAGAGGCAAATCTCATGGTTAGTGAGGTCTTTCCTACAGAAGCATTACCAATGGCAATTATTTTGAAAATATAATCACTCGCATCTTCTGCCAATTAGTATCAAAATTCAACAAGTATGAATGATTGAAAAGTAATCGGTAATAGTTATAATAAATAATTGAATTATTATAAATTGAATTCTCAATTTTCTAAGATCTGTCTAGCTGGAATTTAGGGGTTAAACCCTCTCTAATCTTTTTCTACACCCTCCCTCGGGATCATTCTAATCCTCTTCAACTCCCATATAAACGTCGTCACTCTCTATTTTCATAATCCTTCTTTTATTTTTAGTAATATTTTGTACATGAATTAAACCCTGGGTTTCTAATGCTAATAAAGCTTTATTTATTTCTGAATTTGAAAAAATGAAATCACCATATTTTGATTTTAATGCAACTGTTAAATCACTATCAAGCATTAATCCATCCTTGTTTTGTAGTATTTCAATAACGGCACTACGCAGTGGTAATCGTGATTTCATATGCTTTTTCTAATATTTTTAAATAATAATTCTTTGGATATCTGGTATTTTATTCCATCATTATTCTTCAATTTATAGCTAAATATGATGTTCGAGGATAGGTGAATAATAAATCTCTTGTTACGAATATCAATTGTTCTTGTCTATAAACATATTTCCTAGAAATTTATATCTCAAAATATAATGGTAGAGGTTGTAAGTCAACTAGATTTATCCAAATTAGTTGAACATAAACGAGAAAAGAAATTAACTCCATCGAAAAATACATTACCATTGATAAGAAGACCGCATGAGGTTTTTATCCTTGTTCTGATCCTTATTTCCATAATCTCTGCTTTGATTAAAATCTCAAACACCGATTCATTAATTTATTTAGTGTTGTCAATTGTTATTTTTTATATTTATTTTAGAAATTTAAAAATTGATGGAATTTACCTGGCAAAAGAAAATGGATTGCGAATACCGTATACTTGGTTAAGTCAAAAAAAAATACCATGGAAAGATATTATTTCGTCAGAAATTATCGAGGTGACTGATGATGATAAACATTCAACTTCACAATTGTTGCGTATAGAATTAGACACTACTCTAGTAAGATTTAATACGACTGGTCTCATAGCACCTTATTTATTCCTATCTTCAAAAACCTATAATGAAGCTGACCTGAGGTTTTTCAATCAAGATATTGCGGATTATAAAGGAAAGTCATCAAAGCCACCCAATACCTTAGCCCAGAGATTGAATGATCAAGTAGATAGGGCTTGGAAATATCGAAACCGTATTGCAATTTTAAATATATTTGATGCCTTCACAGAAGCTTTTTATCTAATTATGATTCTGGAAATTCTCTTAAATTTATTAGTACCAAATAATCTATGGTACCCAATTGGAGGGATTTTGTTGGGAATTTACCTGTTAATTCTAGGGTTTATGCAAATTCTAGAGCGACCAAGAGCAATCGTTGGTATTCGAGCAAAAGAATTTGGTGCATTAAGCTATAATGAGGCTGAAATGGTGACAGAGGTCCATTTCATGGCTATAATATTTCCTTATACCATTCAATTCAAATCTTTTGAATTCCTGCACACATCGGATAACATAACGCAAATCGATCGTGTGAAGCAAATTGAACCTGAGAATATTGAGCCAGGTATTTTAACTCATGTTACTACACAAATAATGGGTAATCATGGAAAAGCAGATGGAGTCAAAATTCAATTTAATTATGTTGAACGTGAACATGAGGATATCTTGTATGAGATCCCAATTTATTGGAATTAAGTAAAAATTAAAAATTTACTTCGAGTAGAGAATTCCTTTTATCTCGCCAATCATTTAAATCGGAAGGATTCTCTGGATAGTCTTGGTATATATCACCTGCCTTTTCAATTAAATTTACATATTTTCTAACAATTAGCATTAAATCCCATCGAGGAAATGCTTTGAGAAATTTCCATATTTTATATTTTAGTGTTAAATTCGTTTCTTTATCTTGAAAAACAGTTCTCAATTCATTTTCAGTTATTATTTTTTTGCTTAGCAAATAATGTATTCCTTTCGTATTGAGTTTATCTAACATTTTTGCGGCTAGGTATGATTGTGCATGCATCCCACCCGGGTAAGTCATTAACTCCTTATTATAGCTCCATAAATCTTGAACTTTGAAACTCTTTTTTTTCAAAGCCTTGATAATGGCTTTTCCGGCAAGTCTACCTGATTCTAATGCAGGTCCATGACCCTCAAAAGTTGTAGGATCTGCCATCGCCGCTGCATCACCAACAAGTAAAGCACCGTTAAATACCAGTGAGTCATAATTTGGTCTCATGGGAATGTTACCTCCTCCACTCGTTAATACCTCATAATCTTTTGGATCAAAATAAGGGTCCAGATATTCGTGAAATAGTTTTTTCATTGATTTTCCATCTGGATAATCAATACTTTTGACCCAAGCAATTCCAATATTCAACTTTTTTTCTCCTTCGCTAAATATCCAAATGTAACCAGGTGGTCTAATATTTTCGTGGTATATCAAAACAATTTCTTCTCTAAAATTATGATCCTCTTTTCGATTTAGTTTGATAATTTCACGATATGAGACGATTGTTAAGTCATTTGGTAATGAGTATTCTATCGCGTTTTTTAATTCATCGGGTACAAATTTTCTAATTATAGCTGCGTAACCTGATGCATCAACTGTTATTTTAGCAAGTACTTGTCTTTCAATCCGTTTTTCATCATAGTATTTTACTCCAACAATTTGGTTACTCTCTAAGATTAATTCACATACTGAAGAATTTGCAATAATTTCTACTCCGGCTTCTTCTGCTTCTGTCAAAAGACGCTGTCCATAAGCTAACCTATCTACTAGATACCCCGGTGTATCTGCAGAGAATTTTGTTTCCAAAGTTTTTACGGCAATAGTGGTAGTTTTTAATATATCCCTAGCCTCTCTTTTTTCCAAAGATGGCGGAGATATTTTCATCTCTCGAGTTAAAATATCAACATGAAGCGAATCAAGGGCATCACCACAATTCTTATCCCCAATTTTATGTCGAGGTTTTTTATCAAGTATAACGCAAGAATAACCAGCCCTGGCTATTGAAATCGCAGTTATTACCCCACTAGGACCTCCTCCAACTACGCATACGTCAAAATCAGACATAAACTAATCGAACCATATAATTATGGATTAAAAACTAATAGATCAATAATTTTTATGATGCGGATTGATTCATCTATATATTAAACAAGATTTATTTTGAAAGGCAAATGTTGCAGTAATTTTGTACAAATATTTTCTTAGGTAATGAAAATTTTACGCATCCTTTACATAGATGAGGTGAAATCTGTAATTATGAAAGCTGCTGCAATAAAAGAACATGGTGATATAGAAAAATTAGAAATCCTAGAAATTAACATCCCAGCAATAAAAGAGGAGGAAGTATTAATTGAAGTCAAAGCAGTCGCTCTGAATCGTTTGGATATTTGGGTAAGAAACGGCCTACCAAATCTAAAATTAGATTTCCCGCATATTGGGGGTTCTGATTTTTCAGGAATTATTTCAAAAATTGGTAATAAAGTTTCACTCTTCGATATTGGAGATCGTGTTGTGGTCAATGCTGGAATAAGTTGTAGAACATGTTTAACCTGTAGAAGTGGCCAACAGAGCCTTTGTGATCAATTTAAATTACTGGGAGAACATGTTTGGGGAGGTGCTGCAGAGTATGCGGTCGCACCTGAGAGTAATCTAGTCAAAATTCCCGATTATATGAGTTTTGAAATTGCTGCTGCGGCTGCATTAACTTCGCTCACCGCATACCGTATGCTAGTGGGACGAGCAGAGATTAAACCTGGAGAATTTGTGTTGATTACTGGCGGAGGTGGTGGAATTGGTACAATTGCAGTCCAAATGGCTCATCATTTTGGAGGTCGAGTGATTGCCTTAACATCAACTGAAGAAAAAGCAATGAAACTCAAAGAATTGGGTGCAGAACATGTGATTAATTATATTGAAAATCCCGAATGGGGAAAAGACGTATGGAATTACACAGAAAAGAGAGGGGTAGATGTCGTCGTTGATTCTGTTGGTGAGGTTATCTGGAAACAAGCGATCCGATCGTTAAAGAAAGGAGGTAGACTGGTCACATGTGGTGCGACTAGTGGATTTAAAGGAGAAACCAATTTAGCACTCCTATTCTGGAAGCAGATATCAATTCTAGGATCCACAATGGCATCAGATCGGGAATTTGTTGAAGCTATGGATCTAGTTTTTTATGGTAAGATTACCCCAGTAATTGATTCGGTATTTCCACTAGATAATATACGAGATGCTCATAAAAGATTGGAATCTGGTGAACAAACCGGGAAAATTGTTCTTACTATCGGAGAATGAATTATTGGTCCTTATTAACAATCCGAGATTTCGCAATATTATAAATGATCGAGTGAATGGATCTACAGAATTATTAAAACAGTTTTTAGAATTAATTATCGAAGAAGTTCCATCGGATGATGAAATAATTGCTGCATCAAGTAAATTTATGTCAAAATTTACAGATATGATTGTAATAAAGAATACACTTGAAGGGTTGATAAATCAAGAATACATATTAGCAGAAGTCAAAAAAGAACTAGATAAAATCGAAAATTCGCATATAATAATTGCAAATAAAATTCGAACGATAATAAGCAATGAAAGCACAATAGCTACCTTTTCCAATAGTAAGACAGTTCAGGATGTGATAAATTATCTTAAACCAAAAATCACCTATGTATTCGAATCCTTGCCAGGAGGAGAAGGTAAGTTCCTCTCTGAAAATATACTTTCAAAATCAAAGCTGGTTACCGATGAAATCGGGCTACAAATGTTGATTGGCAAGAAAGTAGATCTTGTATTAATTGGTTGCGATGCCATATTTTGGGAGAAAGGAATTATAAATAAAATTGGAAGTAGAAAGATCATAGAAAATGCAAATCAATGTGATATCAAGGTATATATCTTATCAAGTTCAAATAAAATCTCGACTAATTTTATTAAACCAAAATCAGACATACTTGAATACATTGAATTTATACCCAACATGTATCTTGTCATGGATAATTAATGTTTCTTTAAATTTTTCACAACTAGTCCAAATTATGTTCTTTCACATAAGCCTGTAATTCGGGGATTAAGCCACCCACTCGAAGCTTATTTAATAAAAACTCTTCAATTGTCTTCCCCTTATAGGTTTTTCCAGATGAAATATTTGTTATTTCTGAAGTCTCTAGGTTTACTCTTACTAAATCTCCTTCATTAATTTCTTTTGTTATTCCTGGTACTTCAAGCATTGGGAGTCCAACATTCACGCAATTTCTAAAAAAGATTGTGGCAAAGCTTTCTGCAACTACAGCTCTCACACCAGCATATTTTATCGCATCAGGAGCTTGCTCTCGAGAGGATCCTGACCCGAAATCGATGCCACCAACAAATACTGTATCTCCGTGATCTTGAATTTCCTGCCAAGCACTCGGTCTGACTGCTGCCATAACATACTTGCAATATAAATTTGGATCAGAATCTTCTAAATATTGACTCGGGATGATTATATCCGTATTCATACTATCACCAAAAACCATCACCTTTCCACTCAAATTTGTTAAATTTATTTGACTCATTTCCTAACTCACCTCTTTCTCCAAAGATGTAATCTTACCACTAACTGCGGAAGTAGCTGCAGTTGCAGGGCTGCCTAGATAAATTTTAGTTGTCTCGTCACCACCCATTCTACCAATGAAATTACGATTTGTTGTTGACAGGGCAGTCATGCCTGGTCCAACTCGACCAAGCGACCCACCATAACAAGCACCACAAGTCGAATAAGCCCATGTAGCCCCAGCTTGCATGATAGTTTCCACGTAACCCTTTTTTGCAGCTTCCAAACCTACTGATGCAGATCCTGGAATGACAATTGTTCTCGTTGTTACCCTTTTGCCGTTCAATATTTTTGCTACTATCTCCAAATCCTCAATACGTGCATTAGTACAACTACCGATGAATACTTGATCCAATTCTACATCCCCAATTTCGCTAATGGGATAAACATTATCAGGCGAATGTGGTGCAGCAACAACTGGGACTAGTTCTGATGCATCAACACTCAACTCCTCTGAATATTCTGCCTCAGAATCAGATTCTATTGGATATGATGGTCGATTTCCAGGAACATTGCTTAGATAATCCTTGGTTTTTTCGTCAAATGGCATAATTCCAGCAACGGCACCCTGTTCAATTGCCATATTACTAATTGTCATTCTCGCCTCCATCGATAAATCATGGATAGTTGATCCTCGCCATTCGATTGCTTTATCAGTAGCCCAGGTCATTTTCTTTAAACCATTAATAGAGAGCAAAAGATCTTTTGAATAAACATTCTTGGGAAGCTTGCCATCGACTGTTATGAGATTCGTTGCTGGCACATCTAACCATGTAGTACCTTTAACCATCAGTTCTACCAAATCTGATCCACCAATTCCCTTTGCGAAGGAATTAAAAGCTCCATGCGTGACTGTATGTGAATCGGATCCCAATATTAAAAATCCAGGCTTTGCATATCCTTTCTCATGAAAGACGACATGACAAATACCAGATCCGGTGTCTTCGAGATTTATATTATGTCCTTTTGCAAAATTTCTGGTAAGCTGGTGCAAATCCACAAATTTATCAGTAGTCCCATAACCACCATGATCCATAATTGCAAGCATATTTTCGACAATGGTTGGATTTACTTTCCTTGCCCCTGTTTGATGGAATTTGGGTATTCCAACCATTGATAACATTTCATTAGCTAAAATCGTATTAGGTGTAACATCTACTCGATCTCCTGCAAAAACAGTTAAATTATCAATTGACTGGCGCGAAAGTATCTTCTCAGATATTGTCTGTCCATTAGCCATCTCTAATATTGAGATGAATATTCAATATTAAACAAATATGCTAAGGGAATTTTATAATAATCGAAATCGAATAATTTATTCATGAAATGTATAAATTCATAAAAATAGCTAACAATCGCACCATCTAATGTATTCTAATCGAAATGTGAATTATTAAAGACCTCTCGAAAAAAATTATG
>CAZRLL010000099.1:0-13204 GCA_964600735.1 uncultured archaeon | reverse complement strand
ATTTAACTTATTTTTAATGAATACCTATGAAAATCGCACTAATTTAGGTTATAAGCGTGCATAATTTAATTGATTAAATACAAATCAAAATTATATGAAAACTACTTACCTATTTCACATTAATACATCTTATGCAGAAATACCAAAATCTGAAATAAAATCGGTTTGTAAAAACTCATATATACCATTTCTAAAAATGTTAGACCGGTATGAATTGGGTACAATTTTATTAAACCTCACTGGATTAAGTATTGAATATTTTTCAGAAAATAATCGTGAAGTATTGAACTTGATTAAACAACTCCTTGAGATTGATAAATTAAGAATAACCGGTTGTACTTACTCTCATCCTATTCTACCATTATTACCTTCAGATGATATTAGAAAGCAGATTAAATGGCATAAAGATTTGGTTGAAAATCATTTGGATACTAGTCCAGTAGGTTTTTTCCCACCTGAATTAGCAGTGGATCCCACTCTCCCCAAATATTTGCAAGAAGTAGGCTATAAATGGATATTTGTTGATGGAGAAGCATTAATTAATTCAAAGAAATATCCAAATTCTCATTCACCCACAAGAAAACAACCATCCAGACTTTCTTCACATCTAATTAAAGTGGATCAATCAAAGGGATTACGCAAATTAATACGAACTTTCAAGGGGTTCAGGATGCTTAAAAATCACGAAAATACCATTGACTTGACAACCAAGAGAATGAAAACGCCTGACAGTGCTGAAGGCTTCCCTGTAATTCCTGCTTTCACTGCACTCACTGTAGGTACACAGTTAGCCACATCTAAGAGAATCAGGTGGATTAATCCAAAAAGACAAATAGCAGTTTGGGAAAAAATTAGGCAAAGACATGAAGGAAAAAAATCGATTATGGTACCATATGCAGCAGATTTGGAATTTTTTGGATATATGGGATATTTAGCCCCTGGAATTGCTTTAGATCCCCAATCTTTTGGAGAATTTATGCTATTAGCCGCTGATCATGGTTATAATTCTCATATTCCAGATGATAATGACTGGAAAGCTGCAGATAGTATTTACCTTAAAAGTTCAAGTTGGAGTGTTGATCAAAATTGGGAGTTATGGACCCAGGATCCAGATAATATAAAATTAGAAAAAATTTGTGCAGAAATTCGATTTAAATTAGTATTTTGTGATGATGAGGAAATTCAGAAAAGGGCTTGGAAATACCTGTTGATTGCAGAAAATTCAGATGGACGTGGTTGGGATCCTTTACCTGAAAGAAAACTGAACTGTTTCTCGGCTGCAATAAGAGCCCTACAATTATTAGATTAAGATTTAAGAAATTTCCCTGAAACAAATAACTCAACTAGAGAAATTCGAAAAATTAATCAGGTGAGGATTTATGAAAAGGTTTATGGAAAAAGCGTTCATAAATGTAATTGATCCAAAATATGCTGATGACCTATTACAACGCGCTTATCGACGCATTGGTGGTTCAAGAGGTTCAATCGCTTACGTTCATCAGTCTCAAAGTCTTAATCCTGAAGCGATGATGGCCCATCTAGATCTATATATGACACTTATATACAAAGAATCTCCCCTTACGAGAATTCAACGTGAACTAATAGGTGTAGTAGTTAGTTACCACAATAAATGCGATTATTGTGTAACACATCATTATGAAGCCCTAAAAACACAGTGGAGTGATGCTCCAGAGGTTGAAAAGATCATTGAGGCTGATGTTTTATCTGATGAAGATAAGGCAATAATGAATTTTGCTAAAATCATTACACTTGAACCTCACAGCAACTCAATGTCAAATATTGACGAATTAAAGAAACATGGATTCAATGACCGTGCGATTTTGGATATTGTATTGGTAATTGCTTACTTTGCCTTTGTAAATAGATTAGTACTTGGAACCGGTGTACAATTAGAGGATGAGAGTGAGAGAAATTACAAATATTAATTTCATATCGCCCTGAAATGATCATTTATTTACGTTTCAAATAAATTTTACTTTTGAGTAATTTCGATCAATCTGTAGTGATTAAATAAATTGTAAATGTATACAGGTCTAGCTAATAAACCTTATTTCAGTTAATGTAACTGACCAATTGGTATGAGTGATAAGGAAATATTATCAAAAATATTGAAAATATTGAACCGTAGTAATATTGAAGACGATATTTTATATTCTAGCTTAACAAAATTTGAAAATGATAGCTTAGTTTCACTCGATTTAGGTCAACTTGAATTAGATGAGTTACCCGGCAATATATTTGAGGGATTAGTTGAATTGCGTGAGTTATATCTAATTAATAATAATCTAAAATTACTACCCAGTTCGATTTTTCAAAACTTAGCCAACTTAAGTATTATCGATTTTTCAGATAATCAACTTGGAGATCTTCCTGAGGGAATTTTTGAAAATCAAAATGGATTAAATACTTTGGATTTGGAAGGAAATAAATTGAAATCAATTCCATCTGATATCGACAAGCTCATCAACTTACGAGAACTTGACCTTTCAAATAATAACATAAAAGAATTGCCAGCTGATAAACTTAATAATTTAAAATATTTGATGAAATTAGACTTAGATAAGAATGAAATTGGCAAATTGGAAAGTGGAATTTTTGATGATTTAACAGAATTAAATGTTTTAAATCTTCATAATAATAAAATCAAAGAGATGCCTGATGAGGTATTAAAGAAAAATATCAATTTGGAGGTATTATCAATTTCTAAAAACGAGCTTAAGGCTCTTTCCAAGACATCATTTAGCACTTTAAAGAAGTTAACATATCTTGGTCTTGGTGGAAACGATATTGAAACATTAGATGAAAATATTTTTAGGGATCTAAGCAATTTACACACCTTATCGCTCTCTCACAATAATTTATCTACTCTCCCTGAAAATTTATTTGCAGGATTAAATAAAATAGTCCGTTTAGATCTTAACGAAAACAAATTAAATTCACTTCCAGAATCCGTTGCAAATTTAAAATCGTTATCTGTATTAAACCTAAAAGGTAACGGCCTACCAGAGGATCTTGATAGAAATTTTGGTAATAAAGATGTTATTCAAAATTTGTTCAAAGAGTAGGCAACATTAGTTGGATATAATTGATAAATCTGAAAAATTGTCAATTACGGCTCTAACCTTAATATCTAATAATGTTTGACACTCTGTTTTACCGGTAGTTATTCCAATAAAAGGTATTCCTGCAGATTTACATGACAATCCGTCATAAACACTATCTCCTATACCTAAGGCTTCATTTTTTTGAACATTAGCTTTTTTCAATCCTGTCAAAAATGGTTCCGGATTAGGCTTCCCTTTTTTTATGTCATCTCCACAAACCATGTCATCTAAATTTTCCGTTAGATTTACAGAATTCAACAGACGGTTCACAAGTGATCTATGGGTGCTACTTATAACAATTCGTTTGATCCTATTTTCACCCAATTTTTCTAAAAATTTTATAACTCCATCATTTAACTCAATTTTTTGATTTAGATCGTACAGATATTCTTCTTTCTCTAGGGTAGCCTGCCATATGGTATCTTTTGATAAATCCGGGAAATATTTTTTGATTATGGATTGAGGAGTTAGTCCCATTAATTTTTCTAATTCATGTATCGTAACAACTTTTCCCAATTTCCCAATTATCCATTGAAATGATAAAACATGAGCATCTAGAGAATTAACCAATGTTCCATCCAAGTCAAACAAGATTGCCTTTACATTGTTTAATATTACATTTCTTTGATTACATGATTTGGCTCGAATCGTGACCCCAGACATACTTCTATCCTCAAATATTATTTAGTACAATCAATAATAAGACCATGGGTTCGTGACAGTTAAACCAATATTATGATTATTTAGTCGATTTCAGATGGAATTGCTACAATGGCCTCAATTTCAACCGTTAAGTTAAAGCTTCACAAAGTTGTATAAAATTATACATTTTGTTCCACCTAGTATGGGAGTAACGGAACCCCACCCCTTTCTGCGTATAGCATCAGGGAACTTTACTTCTCTTTTGATCAATAAAGACAGACCATGATTTTCTCGGAATTTAATCTTCAAGCCTGCATGTCTCTGTTCTTCATAGTACACAAATGTGTCAGAGAAGACTCTTTTAAGAGCAGTCAAACATGATATATCATCTTTGACAAGTAATAATAGGTAATTTTGTAATTTAAATATGTAGACTGATCATTAAAACTTAAAACTGAACTCTTAATTCCTTAATTTCAAATATGTATAAGTATGTCCAAGATTGATTAAACTTATGGTAACAGTTCCACAACCCTTGACCCCGCTGCAAGATTCGATATTTCGACTGTCGATCGAGCTGGTGGGTTTTCTGGAAAGAATTTGGAGTATGCATCATTAATTCTCCCAAATAAACTCATGTCTGTAATAAATATAGTTGTTTTAAGTGTATACACGAGGTCAGTACCTGCAGCCTTAGCTACCTGAGTTAGATTTTCCATTATTTGTTGAACTTCTTCTTCAATGCTATTATTTTGTAGTTTTTTATCAATTGTCTGACCAATTTGACCAGCTGTAAATAGTAAGTTACCAAATATCTTCCCTTGTGAAAAATGACCTCCTGGGACTGGAGCTTTATCCGTTGAAACTGTTGTTATCATGAATTATTCAAATCAGCTTATGATATTAAATTTTTAGAATTAGAGATAGTAAAATGTATGGTAGCAAATGGAATGAAATTAATTTCTGATTAGATCAAGCTTTTCTTTGCTAATAATTGCTTTCTGTCTCACTTCATAACTCACATCATTTTCCGAAGCATCAATAATTATGCTATACGCGTCTTCAAAACCGATAATGCCTAATGCTTCAGCAGCATCTGCCCTTACTCCCTCATCTGGATCATCTTGCAACATCGATATCAGAATTGAACCTGATTTGATTGATCCAATTTGACCAAGTGAATGAGTATAGTGTCGACGAGCACCAGCATCACGGTCTGTGGTCAACATCTCAATTAGTGTATCTTCAATCTCACTTTTTTCTAGCCCTAAATTTGCAAGAGCAGTTGCAGTGAAACCACGTACCCATTCTGATCCATCCTCGCTTAATGCCTTTAGAAGTGGTGATTTCGCAGCTTTCATATTTAATTCACCCAAAGCAAAAGCTGCATTCATTCTAACCGAAGGTTCTGGATCATTATTTAATGCATAAATTAGCGGATTTAGAAATCTAGCCTCTTTCTTTTCACTGATATCTAATGCAGCTTGCGATCTTTTCTCATAATTAATTGTTCTATCTAACAAAATTTCTACCAGATCTCTTTTCGCTTTTTTCTTTCTAAACATTGCTTAAATATATATTCGAGATAATATATTTTAACTTCTAGATAATCCCCGGTTACTTATTTCCACCTGTTGGATGTATAAGTATATGATCAATATTACTCCTTTGTCCTTGTTCAATTATAAGCATAAATGCATCTATAACGTCTTCTACACCAATTCTATTGGCTTTTGGTTTTTCAGAATAATCAGCAAACCATGGTGTATCCACACTTCCTGGGTTTATAGTGGCTGCTTTTATCAAAGTATCTTTTAATTCCTCCCTTAAACAACCCACCATAGCTTGTACTGCGTGTTTAGTTGCACAATAAATAGAACCACGTGCAGTTACACTAAATCCAAGATTGGAACTCGTCACAATAATCTGTCCACCATTATTTTCCTTTAGATGAGGTAATACCTCACGAACACATAGAAAGACACCTCGAACATTGGTGTTAAATTGGTTGTCAAAGTCATTATCTGTCATCTCCTCTAAGGGCTTGAAAGCACCTATTCCTGCATTCGCAACTAGAATTGTTATCGCCCCCATTTTTTCAATTGCGTCTTGAGTTATTGTTTTCATATCAGCAGCGTTTCCCACATCTCCCGTTTTAATATAGCAAGGACCTCCTTTTAGCTGAACCATTTTTTTTACTGATTTCAATCTCTCTATCGATCGTCCTGTAAGATATATCGAATTTTCTTTACCAGCCAAACGAAGAGCAAGGGCTTCTCCAATTCCAGAACTGCCACCTGTTATTAGCACTTTATGTTTCATTATTTTCCGGTCTGGATTATTTGGTCATAATCATTTTTAATTAATCCTGATTTAAAGAGAAAATCATGGAAAAATGTGTCTTTTGCAAAATTATTAAGGGTGGATTCCCTTCAAATCTAATTTGGGAGAATGAAGATTATCTTGCATTCTTAGATATAAATCCAATAAATCAAGGACATACTCTATTAATTCCTAAAAATCATGTTGACGATATATTTGATCTTCCGGATAAAAATTATTCAGAAATTTTTCTTCTCGCGAAAAAATTATCTAATGCTATTAAAAATTCCACCAAATCAGAAAGGGTTGGATTGGCTGTTGAGGGATTATCTGTTCCCCACGTCCATATACATATAGTCCCGGTTAACCGGGTAGGTGATCTAGATCCCAAACGTGCAAAACGTGCAGATAATAATGAATTAGCCGAAATTGCCGTACTTATCAAGAATGAAGTGAAAAAAGAATTCAAATAATCGATTAAGTTAATTTCCATACAATTACCTAAGGCAGGGTTTGTGACAGTTAAACCAATATTATGATTATTTAGATAAAGTTATACAAATTCAAAATAAAGTATATTATAAAGCTTTGAATGAACGGTTCCTGAAATCATTGTTAATCTGGATAGAGAATATTTAGAATAAAGTAAAATACAAATGGTAGAAATAATGAATTATATTAATGATAAATATATAAGAAAAAATATGGTAGAAGTTGGTCAAGACGCACCTTCTGTAAAAGTCAAACTAACAGATAAAGAAAAAATCAATGAAGATTTTGAATTGAGAACTGCGTATAATAAAGGTTCGACTGTATTATATTTTTTCCCAGCTGCTTTTACGGGTGTGTGTACACAAACCAGTTGTGCTTTAAGGGATGATATTGAAGAATTTTCAAAATTGAAAACTCAAATATTTGGGATATCTGTGGATATGCCCTTTACTCATAAAAAATTTATCACGGACAATAATTTGAATTATCCCGTATTGAGTGATTGGAATAAACAGGCAATCAATGCTTTCAAAATCAAGGATGAGAATTTTGCTGGTGGTCTAACCGGAGTAGCAAAACGGGCCCTATTTTTAATTAAAGAAAGTAAAATCATATATAAGTGGGTAGCGGACAGTCCTGGCAATTATCCACCATTTGATGAATTAAAAGCAAAACTGTAAATTCATGATAGATGATTTGTGCCACTAATATTGCCGTATATTATCATCTAATACCGATAAGAATAGATTGGTTTAATGAAGAACAAATTTGTTTGATATTCTGAGCGACATTGAATTTTATCCTCAATTTACCAGAAGGTCGAGGGATACTAGAAGGTGCACCCTTTTCCATTTTAATTAAAGGTAAAACCAAGGATAATCTGAGAAAAGCATTGATAATTACTGGTATCCTCTGGGTGGTTTATTCTTTGTTTGTATATAGTTTTCAGCTCAATGATCATATTTTTTTCACAATATTATTATTCTTGTCTTTTCTAGTGTCACAAGATAAAGCCCTTCATATTTATGGTTTGCATGGAAATTGGAAAATTAGTATGTATTATTTTAATCGCTTTGGAGGCGTAAATATACGAAGTTATAAGGCAAATGAAATATCGAGTGAATTCCGAATTACAGGAAGGAGAATTAGTCATGGGGCATTAATAATCCTAAAAGATAGTAGTGAGAGACAAATTAATTCAATAATAGTAAGAAATATCGATGCTAAAAATGTCAAGGATGATTTCGATGCGATAAATATCCCAATTTTATTGCGTAAGAGAATTAAAAAACCAACCTAAATTTTTTTAATTTTAGAATTTTCATCATCCAGAATACTTTTTCTCTTTTTATTAATATTATTGAAAAAATCCTGTTTTGATATGGTAAATGATCTCATTAAGTAAACAATAGCACCTAATATTATCAAAACACCAATAAATTCCCGTGTATTATAAAATGCTCCAATCTTTTCTTTGATATCTTTTTCAGCATCTAACCACTGCTCGTATCCTTCTATGTATAGTCTGGTAGCTTCAATAAATTTCCCCTTATAGTACAGAGTATTAGCTTTGATTAATGTAGTTTCAGCGTAATCCAATGATGAACGGTCCAACCAGGAAAACAAAGAATCTGTTAATTCATTCCTAAATGAGTTAATCTTACGAATAGTGGTAAAATTGTATAATGCTGAAAATCGTTTTCCTAAACTATCCTTTTCAAATGGATTGAATATAAATTCCCAAGAAGGAGATAAACCAAAGGTGGACATAGGTGATTCAATTTGTTTTGCTAATTTTCCAGATAGTTCTGATATACCAAGCATTTTACCGAATATCCTTTGTACAAGCGGAAATATATATGATCTTGACTGATCAGCATTGCTTAATTTATTCCAATCCTTAAGATCTAAGATTCCCAGTCCCAGTTCTCCGGCTTCATACTTAACAAATCCATCATCTGTTTCATATACATATTCACGAGTATCCGAATCCGCCATAACCAAAACTGCATGATAATAGCGCGAGGGGTATTCAGAGTAGAGATTTTTTTGCGATCTGATCATATATTTCATATCCTCGGAAAATTTAGGGGTAACGATAATAGTGGGTGTGCCGTTAACATCGATTTCGCTTGATTTAAGATAATTTGCAATACTGGGGTAGTCATGGAGTACAAACTTGACAAAACTGGTTTTTATGCCGAAATATGGTAATAAATTCTCCATGTTTGTTTTCAATCCCTCATCACTTTGGGGAACTTGATACAGACTATTAATTGCGTTTGTATACATACGATCCGTAGTTTTGTTGCCAATTAATATTTGAGCCACGTGAATTTTATTTTGCATTGCTAAATAATTCATACTATATGGTGAACCAATCATTATCTGCTCGATGATCGTTGTCAATCTATTAGCCAAGTAAGTTGGAATCTCAGTAATAGAGGTATTATCCAAATCCAATTTATCATCTTCAAAATTTGGGGCAAACGAGGTTGGATCATAAAATATGCTATCATTTCCCGAAATACCCAAATTACGCATATCTAATAATGAAATTGATTCTTTGTTTGATAATCCCAAATCTATCCAGTGTGAAGTATTATTGAAATCTAGAATGCTCAAATTAAGAATATGAATGGAATAACCATTTTCGATGTTAAATCTTTGGAAATACTCATCAAGAGCATTATAATCGATACGGGTACCGGAAATTATTTTGATGTTGCCAGATGAATTAACATAATTCCCAGTTGTTTGACTTGTACTATCATTAATTTCAGTTAGCAGATCGATAACATTAGCATCGTTTGAAAATCTATCAGTGAATGAATACTCGATATCAGATTTAAAAGCAAAATTCCAACCACTGATGTATGCTTTATATTGAATCGGTGTAGCGTTTTTAGGGTTAGTTGTCTGGTGTACAATTGTCTTTGGCATTAAATTGTCTAAGCTAACGCTTAAAAAATTAAAACTATCATGATACCCCCAGAAATTAAGATTTATCCTAATCGGTAGGTTAATTGGAAGGGATCCTAGATCAATGGGTCCCGTATCTAGGGATTTACTAGGAGTAATATGCGGATGTAATAGCAAGATAAAAAATAAAGTTAGTATTACCCGATTTTCCTTGGACAACACGACGTTTGCTCTTTGATACGAGATGGGATAAATATAATGTATCTAACATGTGTTAATAAACAAATAATCATTTTAGTATACTATGGGCAGCAGCTTAATAGTAACCAGTAATTTATTCTTTTCTGATATCAAATTTACTTCTCCCCCATATCCACTAATAAAGTAAGAGGCTACTATGATATCGATATTATCTTCGTTAATTTCATTAGTTAAAGAATTAGTTTTGATCAGAACTGTAGAGTAAGGATCATCCTGGTTATAGTCTTCTGTTGAGATGTATATCATCTCTTTTGATTTTGGTGAAATTTCTACAATATATTTGAGAATATAAAATAACGATTGGGAAAGTGCAAATTGAGTTGCCTGTACATCATGGCTTGCATTTAGTTTCAATTTGATTCGATTCCTTAAATCAGCACGTAATTGACTTAAATTAATTCCTTGCTCTACTGCATGATTAAGTACTGTACGATAGGTATCTGCTTTTGGTCCATGTGAATACCGACGTAAATCAGATAATAATTGATCTAAACGCTCAATCGCATTTCTTTGTTCTATAAAAATTAAATCAATGTCTTTTTGAATTTTAGCAATAGTTTTGAAATTCTTTTTTTCACGCAATCTATCAATTTTACGAATATACTCTTCTAATACATCCTGATTCCCCAGTATTACAGCGAGTGGATTAGCTACACCATGTGCAATCCCTTCTATCAAATCTTTTGCAATATCTTTTTGATTTTTTTCAAGTAATTTTGCAACTTGCTCCTGTGGATTTGAAAAAAAGCGTGAATGACCTTCTAGTCTCATTATCTCATTTTTGCTATGTATTACTGACGTCATAAGGGTGGCAAATAGTTCAAGATAATCAATTACATAAGGGATCAAATCATCACCAAAAATATCAATAACTTTAACGATCAATATTCCCAAATACCCCTTATTATTTGCTAGAATTATATATCCACCATCCTTGACTGGAATGTCGTCATCTTCGAGCCTATGCAATTTTAATGGTGGAATGTCTTTGGCAATTTTTGCTAGCAGGTTTTTAGACCAAGTATAATCAGCAGGAATGAGTTTTTGATTTTCCACCCAGATATAAGGCAAAATTATATCATCAGCTGGTACTAATCTAATTTTTTCAATTTTAAAGTGCCATGCTAACTTTACAAGCAAGTTAGTTAGGGAAGATGCCAAATTAACTGGTAGTTCGGAGATCTTTTTAAATTCATCTAGTAAGATTTTTCTCTTATCTTCGTTACCCTTGGGATCTCTAGGCTCTTTACTCAATTATTAGTACATCCGTTTAATATTGGTTATGTAATCCCTTTCTATAGATAATCATGAAATGTCAAATAAAACTTTCCATAGAAGACGAATTGCATGTTATTTAATCTGATAAACCTGCAAATTAGATGATCTTCTAATCAAATTGTTTCAAATAACTTCATTTTTCACTCCATCAAATCTCTATCTTCAACAATTGATCGAATTACACGAATGTAAAATTAATCAATTCATTTTAACCATGCTAACTCCATTTACCAACGAGTATTTAAGTCACAATTTTTTCAGTAATTCTAGTGTAAATTTGATACTTGTTAATGGTCATCATAGGTATGTGACCTTTAGTATTTTACCAATATTTGGTAAATCCCATTAACAAACGGTATAAATATTTACAGAAGGATTTCAATATAATGGCAGTAAAAACCGAAGAAAGGAAGGAATACCTTTACGATCAACCAACCATCCGGGATAACGTCGTTTTGGAGACTTGGACACCTGCGGACATTGCATCAATCCCGGGTCCAGCAAGAGAGGTTTGGAATAATCCCAAAGCAAATGATATTCAACAATTAGGTTTTTTTGGTAAAACATTACGACCTCTTATGAGGTCACGACAATTCCAGTTCATGTTAATCCTCCCCAATTTTATCATTTTTCTTATGGCTGCAATATCTGGATTTTTTGGTCCCAACGACGCTTCGGTGTCACTTGCCACCGTTTTGACTTGGATTGTATGGTGGGCACTCCTATTAGTAATGATCGCTGGAATTTCCCGGTTATGGTGCGTCATCTGTCCTTTTGGAGCGATGGGAGAGTGGACCTCTAGATTTAATTTATGGGGAACCGGAAATAAACGATTTTCCCTTAATTTTTCTTGGCCTAGGAAACTTAAGAATCTCTGGTTAGTTAACGCTTTCTTTATTTTCTTCCTGTGGATGGATAATGTCTTTGGCTTCGGTAATAGCCCCGTTTTGACTGGTTACTTTATTGTCGTTTTAGTTGTCTTAGATGTGGGAATTGGACTTGTATTCGAAAAACGATCATTCTGCCGTTACATGTGTCCAATCAACGGATTTATAGGATTGCAAGGATTGTTCGCTGGTTTTGAAATGCGATCCAAATCATCCAAAGTTTGTCGGCAATGTAGGGGTAAATGGTGTCTTAATGGAAGAGAGGCAGAAGGTGGAGGATATGGCTGTCCCATGTTCCTGTATCCAGGTGGTAATGATACCAATAAATATTGTATTCTATGTACTGAATGTTTGAAGAGTTGCCCCAATAACACCATGAGGCTTGGATTCAGACCTCCGCTTAAGGATTTATGGGTTAATAAGAAATTCAGTTTTGATGAGAGTTTCAATGTTATCGCCCTTCTAGGTGTGAGTTCGATCGCTCCGGTACTATTAATTAGATTTACACCAAGATTAATCGAATTCTTAAGTGAGGACATTGGCATGGTCCTGAAGGCATCTGATATTATTTCTAAAACTATTTTGTATCTTTCTGGACTGGTTTTAGCATTAATTTTAATTGCTATACTCTCTGTATTTATCAATCGTATAGCATCTTCAGAAGAGGGATCCAAGGGATGGAAACACTATGCTAATGTTTATGCAGCGGCACTTATACCTTTACCATTGATGAAATTAATCGCAGACATATCGGATCATATCATAAGAAATGGATCTTCCGTGATTTGGGTAGCATATAATTTTATTAATGACTTCCCCTTCGGAAGACCAGACGCAAAAGGAGCAGAAGAAGTTCGTTCAGACTTGCATTTCGACGATCCAGTAGTTATTTTCTTATTCCAAGCGTTATTACTCACCCTTGGCTTCCTTGCCTCTGCCTATGTAATACGAAAAATAATACTCAACTGGGAACCACAGAAAAAATTCTCAACAGAAAGGGAGGCTAAAATAGCTGGAATAACAATGCTAGTATTCAGTTTATTAATGACATTATTCAATATATATTCAATATCTGGTCCTGCCACGGCGTGAAATACAAATCGTTAACTTGACTATTAAATAAATTAAGAATATAGAATTATAATGTGCATTGTATCATCTTAATGAATCAGTAAGTGATTCATTTTGTCATTTCATCTGCTTATTTACCAATATTTAGTAAATTATATTTTTATTATTTGAAATCTAAAATGATTTACAAATTTAAAATCCAAC
>CAZRLL010000098.1:0-13347 GCA_964600735.1 uncultured archaeon | reverse complement strand
GGTAATGGGCTAATTTTCTTACCACATTTAATACACCATTTTTGATCTTCTTCTAACCTATTTCCACAATTGGAACATATCTGATTATTGATAGGCCAAAATCTAACAAATTTAATCTCTCTCTTATAATTAGTACCCAAACTCTGATTGACAATATTCAAGGCATGTTCGCCATTCTTTAACGGTATAAAAGTACCCTTTTCACCAGTCCTCATCTCATATCCCTCGACAATCAAATCATTCTCTTGGAATACCTGCACTATATCATCAAAAATATATATAATTACAAATAATACATTGTTTTTGTTTTAAATATGATTACTTTTTATAAATAAAGTGTGAATTTAATTCATGAATGATGTAAATCGTTTAACGGTGGGTCTTTCCAATTCTTTATCACTGCCTGTTGACAAAATATCCAGACGTATATCATCAACAGATGACCATAAGGTGGTTCGCATTAATCTTAAAAGATTAAAAATAACCGAAATTGATATGTCGCATTTTACCTTATTAAAATATCCAGAAACTATCTCAAAGATTGATTTGAGTGATAATAATATAACAAAAATATATAATAACAATTTAGAAAAATTAACTAATTTACACGCCTTGGACTTCAGCATTAATGAGATTGAAGAAATTTCTAGAGAGTTTATAATATCGTTAAAGCATCTAACAAAACTAACTCATCTTGATTTTCAGGGTAATAAATTATCAAAGATTCCTCGTGAGATTATCAACGTCAAAAGCTTATTGACACTTGATTTAAGGGATAATGATTTCCGAGTTAAAAATCAAATGGATGTTGCTGGAATCGGAAAGATCTATCACTTTACTCCAAAACAAGGTATAACCATCGAAAGTAAACTCGAGGAAAGAATCTTGAGCTAATTAAATTGTCGTACATCTTTTGGACAGTTAAATCAAGAAGTCGTACATAAAAAAAATGTCGAATGGAGAAGTTCCCCTTGAAAATGTCTTCGTTACACAAAACATAGCTGGTGGAAAGTATTCTAGACATACTCCCTTAACCATTCGGACAGAGGAAAAAGGAGATAAGATAGAATTTTACCTCAAAAGGATCCCAGTGGGTGAAACTGTACCGATAACTATGATCTTGGAGACAACTGGTCCAATTAGACAACATCAACCATCAATTAGAGTAGGCAGCAACAACCATCAATTAGGGTAGCCGATTAGACATAAATCAGAAATGATCGATACAAGAAGACCAATTTCAATTAATTGGTAATTTTAACATAATCCCCTTAAAATTAATCGTAATATGCAAATTTGAATTCTGTATTGTTCCTTTAAGGTTAATAAATCAAAAAATATTTTTGCATTATCAAGCAAGTATTCGTTTAATAACATATTTCCGAAGTTAATTCATCATTTCTACCGATCGATCAATACTAGATGTGAAATGTTTTTTAAGAGAATATTTTCCCGTATTTTGACAGGAGTGGCATGTAAATAATGAGTGACGAACAAGCAATGAATTATTGTAGACAGCTAAGTGATTTTGAGGCATCTGTCAGACGATTTGCAGTCAAAAAATTAATTGAATTGAAAAATCCACTATCTATCCCCTATTTGGTTGACGTATTGAGTGATGATGATATATTTGTAAAAACCAATGCTGAAGATGCTTTGTTTGAGCTAGGTAATCCAATCATCCCGCACTTAATCAAGAAACTTGATAATGATGTTGCTGAGGTAAGGTTAAGGGCATTAAGTGTTTACAGACGACTGGACACATCAGAAGGATTGGAAAATCTTATCCCCCTTCTTTTGGATCCTGATACAGATGTTCGAAATTCGGCACTGGGAAGGTTACAAAAAGGATTGGATGCAAAGGCATCATTAAAATTATGGGAATTTATAAAAAATCCATCCATATCTGATGAAATAAAAGAAATTTGTAGTGATTTATTAAATAAAAACATTGTAGGTATATCCAATGAAATCGTGACTGATATAGATTCATCATCCATTGATGAAGGCAGTTTAAAACTCGGTTGCAAATTATTCATCCAATTAAAACCAGATGGACACAAATTTTTCCTTGATAAAATAAATTCAGACATACCAGAGATGAGAATTGCATCACTTATATCAAAATCTAATTTTGAAACTATCAATATCCTCTCACTAGCCAAAGAAAAAACTAATGATTCCGATGCTGACGTGAGGAAAATTGCAGTAAAACTAATCGGTGAGAATGGTGGAGAAGGTGATCTACTACTGCTAAACGAATTGCTGAATTCTCCTGAAAAAGGAGTTTGGAAGGTGTCCAAAGAGGCAATTGATAGGATTAAAAGTGGAATTTGAAAAACACGTTCCCCAAAAAATTTTCACAATCGATCTACTATCCAGCAATAAGTCTCATAAGAAGGATATAAATAGGAAAAAATAATCAAAATTGGTTTATAGAGCATATACTTGGAAAAAAAGCTAAAAACCCTTATGAAGTTAATCGAATTAGGTTTGTGGTTTGGCTAAATTAACAGATGAAAGTGTTCTAAGAGCATTAAGATTCATTCAGGCATCTTTAGACGAAAAAATATGTACTCCTGCAGAAATTGAACGAGCGAAGGCGATTGCAGCAAAGCTCTATGTTTCACATACAAATCGGAAAATCACCTTGTCAAATGAGTCGTTTCAAATGGTAATTGATTTTCTGCAGTATTTGAACTCTCAATCTACAAAGGATTACTAGTTGTAAGCGAAATAAATTTCTACCATGGATGCGGGTAGACCAATATTTTTTAATTCAATTTTGATTTCTTCCAAACCTTTATTTTCCATTTTCATAGTTTGAGTTATCTCATCTATAGTTTCAAATATCTCCCATGGGAAGATTATCCACTTTGAAGTTTCAGCAACAAAAAAATCTGGTTGGATAACAGATTTGGGTTTATAAAAAATCGTAGCTGTTTTCATCTCTTTGATGTCTTGATTTTTTAAACGGTCTAAAACTAATTTCAAGCTAGCTCCGGTATCAGCTACATCATCAACAACTAGTAATTTCTTACCTTCTACCCCAACGTTGATATCCTGAGTAATTTTTGCTTCAACATTGGTATCTCCTATAAATTCATAAGCTTCTACTTTTATATTTGCTGTATCTTTAATTTTATAAAAATCAGCCAATAATCTTGCCGGTATCCACCCACCTCTGGCAATCCCAACAATTATATCAGGAAAAAAGCCTGAAGCTTTAATTTTCTCGAACAACCAAAACATTTTATCATAGGAGTCCTGCCAGTTTAAAATCAAGTATTCTACCATGTAACCGATCTCTGCACTTAACTTAGGGTTTTATTGTTTTTAATTAAATATTATCCCATGATTATATAAATTCAACAAACAATATTAAACATAAAAATAAAAATTAAAAGAATTAAATCCAAATTTTTCATTGTCTTATAAGTAATTTCGAATTTGTTAAATAAATTCTATACATTAATAGAATTAGCAGGGACGATTCATGAGTAAGGAAACTATAGCTCAAAATCAATGGTCGGATTATTTGGAAGAGTTGTTCCGCTGGATAAGTGAAAAATATCAACTTCTGGAAAGTAGGGAGATTGATGAAAATGAATACAATAAGCACCTTGTTTATTATAATGAGGAAAGGGAGAGGATCGAAAATATCATGAAATCCGATGGTAGTCCCAACATTTCTATAGAATCAGAAAAACCGAAAAGTAAATCCTCTTTCACTCAAGAAACATTTGAACAATACTTTGGGGTGAAATTGAAAGGAAAACCTGAAAAAGAACAAGTAACGAATGAAGTGATCATTGATAAAGTTGAAACCAGTAAACAAATTAAAAAAACCCCCATACGGAAACCAACAACTCCTGTCTATACATCCGAGTCAACTGTCGATCAAATCAAACCAAAAGAAACATGGGAATATGTTGAAACGAGTAAAACCAAAGATTTTAAAGTTTCTGGAAATAATCTTGAGATAACTAGACTAACTACACTTCAGGCGAATATACTCTTAATAGGAGATTCGGCGGTAGGTAGAACCTCGTTAAGAAGAGCGTGGATGGGTAAACATTTCATTGAGAACCATCTCACCACAATTGGAGCTTCTATTGAAAAGAAATCAATTGACCTTGATGGAATCAAATATAATATAACACTCACTGATCTAGGAGGTCAGGATTTCTATTCAGGACTTCGCAAGAATTTCTACAGAAATATCGATGGGGCGATTGTTGTGTTCGATTTGACAAAAAAGGAATCGTTTCTTCGCATTGATTTTTGGATAAATGAATTATTCAGAGAGGTTAAAAGATTGGTTCCTTTTATTTTGGTTGGGAATAAATCTGATAGTAAAAATAGAATAATATCAAAAAAGGCAGCATTAGAGATTGTTGAAAAATATTCCAAAAAAACCCTACCTAAATTCAAAATTAGATACCTAGAGACCTCTGCAAAACAAGGTAAGAATGTGAATGAAATATTTGACACAATGTGTAGAGAAATTAAATCATTTAAAGTACAAAAACAACGTAGAGGATGAGTTTATAGGTGTTTAACCCGACAAACTATAATAGTACTGGAATTTAAGTGGCTTATGGTCAGCTTTATTCCCACCAACAATGAAGTTTATTTCCTCGGATATTCAATTGTTATTTTAATAATCGGATGGATTGTATTTGGCAGATTTACTCGCTCGCGAATGGTAAACAGTATGGCCTTCAATCTAATTTTAATCAGCTGGGTAACAACCTGGGGAATATTAACCCTTAGTGAATTAACCTTTTTTGAAGCAGGACCCGTGGGCAGAGATGAAGCTCAATCATTTGCTGTTCAAATTACAATTTTTGTTGGTATATGGATTATTCTATTTACCTTGATTTACAAGAACAGGATATCACGTCCATTAAAACAGATAATTTCCCAAACAGATAAGATGGCTGATGGAGATTTGTCTTCTGAAACAATACTAGACCTAAAAGGAATGGGCGAAACAGCATCATTATTGCATTCGAATAGAGTACTATCCAATCGATTCCGAACCATAGTCTCCAATATTAAGAAATCCGCTCAAGAACTCGGTAATGCCGCAGAAGAGCTAGCTTCAGGATCGGAAGAAGTAGCTGCAACAACTGAAGAGGTAACAGGAACCATCCAAACTATTGCCGAAGGAGCAGCAGAACAGGTTAGAAGATTGGATGAAGTCTCGAGAATCTTGTCAGAAATGGTAAACGTTACTGAAGATTCAATAAGACAAATTGGTGTTACTGCAGAAATTACACTAGATCTTGCTGAACAAACCAGCCTTGTCTCATTAAATGCAGCCATAGAAGCAGCAAAAGCTGGTGTTGAAGGACTCGGATTTCATGTAGTTGCAGAGCACGTTCGCCGTCTATCAGTAGAGTCAAAAACAGCCTCAACTACTGTAACTTCAATCACGCAGGAGATTTCGAATCGAATGAGGGATTCTGTTTTCAAAATAGTAGGGGCAGTTGACAAGATAGCTACAGTGGCAGAGAATACAGCAGCCTCATCTGAAGAAGCTGCAGCAGCAGCAGAAGAACAAGCAGCCAGTCTTCAGGAGATTACCCGTCAGGCTCAAAAACTGTCAGAAATGTCGGATAGTTCAGAAAGAAATATTGCTGAATTTAAGGTATAAATTAGGATTTTCCTTCCTTTACAGAAGGTATATTCAGTTCCCAGTTAATTAATTTCTGTATAGCATCCCTTATCAGATCTGCCTTGGTAACATATTCACCATTTTCAATCAGTCTTTCCATTTTTTTTAACATGTGAATGGGAATCTTAAAGGTTAAAGGGGCCAATGATTTACCATCACCAATTTTACTACTCATTTAACCACCTTATAATCGATTTAATTTAGAGATAAAAGAGTGTATTTGTTTATTGATGTCTTTAAGATCTCATTATATTCATAATTGTATATTAATTAATTATAAACCTAAATTGTTATTCAGTAAAAAACATACCCAGCTTTATCATTTTTTTTAAAAAAATAATTCAAAATAAACGTAATTTGGGGAAAATTAAACAGATTGTCATTTTAAATTTCTATTTAGACAAGAAGAAGGGATAATTCATCACTATGAACTTTTATTCAAGTAAACTATATGAATATTAAAAAAAATGAATTTTCAAAGTGGAGTCTACTAATAGATGAACAGTAATACCTATGTTATTGAAACACAAGGTTTAAGTAAATCATACAAGGATGTTCAGGTACTTAACTCATTTTGGTGAAGGTTTATCTGTAGGAACTATTTTTCCATTAATCACGGCTATTGTCTTAACTATTCTCTTCTTCTTTCTTGCTATTAAACGATTTGAAAATGAAGAATTATAATGAACTTGAACTCGAATGAAGATCGATCTCTTGATAAAATCTATTTTCAGGAACTCCTTTATCTAACTTGGAATCAAACAGAATAGCTAATAATTTAAGATATTGTTATTTTCTACAATAATCTTAGGTAAATGACGGAATTATCTCATTAGCAAAATTTTTCATTAGATCGAAGCCACTCTCACTACGATCGAATGATGGCAAAAAGTAAGCATCTCCATTATTCTTGGAGGTCTCAACAAACTTCATGAATGCATCTATCTCCGTTATTCTAGGTCCCATCATGGTTCCCGACATGAAGGATATCTTATCTTCACGATCATATTTCTTTGCAGATTTCACGACCCTTTCTCGCCCTTCTTGAACCTTTTCGGGTCCTCCACGAGGAGGAATGAAAATAATATCACCATATTGCCCAGCTAGGGCTAACATCCGATTTCCTGATCCTCCAAATAGTAATGGAGGAATTGGTTTTTGAACTGGTTTAGGTTCTAATACTGCGTTTTTAGCGTGGTAATATGTTCCTTCAAAAGATACTTCATCTTCGGTCCAGAGTTTTACAATGAGTTCTAATCCCTCTTCGGTCTTATCGACACGAATCTTGGGTGAGTCCCATTTACTGTAACCATCAAATTCTTCTTGGGCCCATCCTGCTCCCACTCCAAAAATAACGCGTCCATTTGAGAGGTTATCCAATGTTGAAACCATCTTCGCCATCATACCTGGAGGTCGGAAAGGAATAGGAGTTACTAAAGTACCTAATTTGATCTGCTCTGTCTTTGCAGCAAGATATGATAAGGTTATCCAGCTTTCCACCGTTACAAAACGGTCTGAACGAGTTAAATGTCCTCCCATTGTTCCCCACATGTAATGATCAGGGATTAATGCACCGTCAAATCCTAATTTATCGGCTTGAATTATCATTTGGCTAAATTGTTCGTAATCATTATGCCAATTACCAAGTCCACCTAAGAAAAACTTCAATTTTAATGACCTAACTATTTCTGAAAGATTTTGTTATAAAAACGTTATATCGTTTTATTGATTATCTGATTAATTGTCTGGAATTCAACTTTTGCAAACAAAAAAAAATTGTATTTAAGAAGGAATAATTCCCATCTAGGTTACTTTATTACAATAGGAGGATTCATCACCTTTTCTTTCCACATTTAACATTAATTGATTGCATGTCTAGATATTTCTAAGTTCTATAGTACGGATACCACTATCTTCATTCTTTCTGTACCTAGCCCTCCTGCTAGATCACAGATGATATTATCCTAAAATTTCAAGACATTTATCAACTATTCGATCTGTATTGGGTAATGTTTGATCCTCTAAATCTCTATTAAAAGGAATCGTATTATTTGTACACACCGTTAAGTTAAAGCTTCACAAAGCTGTATAAAATTATACATTTTGTTCCACCTAGTATGGGAGTAACGGAACCCCACCCCTTTCTGCGTATAGCATCAGGGAACTTTACTTCTCTTTTGATCAATAAAGACAGACCATGATTTTCTCGGAATTTAATCTTCAAGCCTGCATGTCTCTGTTCTTCATAGTACACAAATGTGTCAGAGAAGACTCTTTTAAGAGCAGTCAAACATGATATATCATCTTTGACAAGTAATAATAGGTAATTTTGTAATTTAAATATGTAGACTGATCATTAAAACTTAAAACTGAACTCTTAATTCCTTAATTTCAAATATGTATAAGTTTGTCCAAGATTGATTAAATTTATGGTAACAAGACCTGTCCCAAACTTATCTAAGCGTACTGTCCCAAATAAAAATCCTCCTGAGAATGTGTTAAGGCGTGAATAGCATACGGATTTAGATAGGGTATTGAGAAACAGAGATGATGCTCAATGCTTAGATAGGTATCTATCTTCTGCACTAACAGGAAATATCAAGGAAGTTTTCAAACTTCGCAAAGACCTCAGAATATCTTAAAATTAGAGTATAACGGAAAACTTTGTGAATAATCTAGGATTGGGTTGTAGGACTGCGGGGTATGGAAAATGAATCAATAATCTAGATTTATTGCGCGAATTATCACAGGTATTTGGAACTTAGACAATTGGGACAGTATGCGCTTTTAATTTGGGATAGGTCTTAACAGTTCCATAACCCATATGCATTTCACCAAATATCTTGCCATCATCCCACAATCTCTGGATTTCTTCTTCGAAACACCGATTTCGATACATATTCTGATATAATTCCCAAAAGTTTGGTTGCATCCTTATTCAATCTTGATTTTAACGAATAGTTCAAAAGTGTTTTTCACTATCTGAACACAGATGTAAAATAATTATTTCTAATTTAAATATACAAGAGCTACTAAGAAGACATTGATTAACCCAAAATTAGGACACTTATTTAAACAGGAATTTTTCTACTTTATTTATTAGGTATGCCAATATCTGTTTTTTCAACGCTTGCCATATTTTGTAATTTTGTATCAGATACAACTATTCTGTTTCGACCGTCTACAACTTTCTTTTGAAAGGTTACACGTCGTGTTTTTTGTTTAAATGGGTTTTCACTTTTAGATAAACTTGTAACTGATATTGTAATCCGAATGGTATCAGGGTTATTACTCAATTCTGCGATGATCAAGGAAATAAAAGTACTCGAGAATTCATTCAATATTGGATTTTGAGCAATAGTTGACTCAATATTAAGCTCATTAATCGGTACGATTTCACTTCCTTTATTTTTCATTATCATTATATTGTCATGATGTTATATAATAACAATTTGAAAGATTCGAATGATAAAACAAATTTTTCATAGATCTAGCTCAATTCCAAGATTCAATTCCCGGGCTTTATTAAAAACCAGAGGTGCAGTCGCTATATCATCGAGTGCAAGTCCCAAATTCATGGCAAGTATTCGGTCATTTGTTTTTTCACGACCAACTATCTTATTGTTGAGAAGGTCTGCTAATTCTCCAGTAACAGTGGGTATTTCTTGAAAATATCCCACTTTTTTGTAATATTCTAATTGTTGCACATCATTAGTGAAAATTTTATCCACCTGTTTCATTGCATCTCTTGTCCAATAAGAATCGAAATCAACTAGGCTTCCAAAGCCACCTTCCTTCAGCCAATCTCTCTTAATCACAGGATTAGGTTGCTTTAATATCGGACCACTAGTCACTACCATATCTAGATCTTGAGTAGCCTCTCTGGCTGATTTCACTACTTCCGCTGTTAGTCCAATTTTCTCATTCATATCCTGTGCAAATTTTTCTGCATTTGTAGGATTAATGTCATATGCTTTCACTTTATCAATATCAAAAATACAGGAAAGTGCTTCCAAGTTACTCCTACCCTGAACTCCACAAGCAATAATACCTACACTCGAACTATCCTGATTTGCCAAGTACTTGGCTGCGACTGCAGTGGCAGCACCCGTCCTCATTGCGGTTACCCAAGTACAATCCATGACACAGATTGGAAGTCCTGTCTTCACATCATTCAAGATGAGCAAACCAGAAATATAGGGCAATCCTTTTTTCTGATTTTCAGGATATCCTGAAACCCACTTGATTCCAGCCGAATTGATAGATGGTATATATGCGGGCATAGCATGAATAAATGCATCAGGTAAAGTGTGTATCCCTGGTTTAGGAGGCATCTCTACCTTTCCCTGACCTTTCTCAATAAACATGTTTTCTAAGGCATTGATTATATCCTTCATGGAGACATTTGTTTTCTCAACATCAGAACGTGATAAGTACAATAATTTCTGATCCATCAAATCCCTCTCGATGTTTTTATTGATAATAGTATCAATCTCCAAAAATAAAATCGCATCTGATTCTATATAAACCTGATAATCTCTGAATCTACCTTTCGTTTCTTTGAAAATGAGCAGAAATAATTAAATACGTTAATATCATAATTAGTCACAGGATTTTATATGTCTGCTCATAAATCAAAAACCTACAAACCACAATTTAAAGATAAAACTTCATTTAAAATTCTACTACTAGGCGAACCCAGCGTAGGTAAGACTTCATTAAGAAGAAGTTACATGGGAGAGGGATTTAAATCCAATTATAGCATGACTATTGGTGCTGATTTTGCTATTAAGGTTCTTGATGACTATCGCATTCAAATCTGGGATTTATCTGGGGAGCATAAATTAGCAAAAATTAGAAGGGGCTATTATAAGGGGGCAAGAGGTGCAATTCTTGTGTTCTCGATCGATCGTCCTGAAACATTTCACAACGTACAAAAGTGGGTAGATGAAATGAATGGTTTTATGGACATAAGTATCCCAATTATTTTAGTAGGAAACAAAGCTGATCTAAGAGATAAAGCTCATGATGCGGTAGATATTGATGATGCTAAACAATATGCAATTAAGTTAAAGAGTGAGTCAAATTTTGGTGTACCCTATTTTGAATCATCAGCATTATCAGGTTTAAACGTTGAAGCTTTATTCACGAAATTAATTGAAGAAGTAGGATATTTAGAAGCTAGTCAGATTGGATCCTAATCATTGTGTGGCTTAGATCATCGTTTATCTAGATATAACTAAGTTCGAAGTACGGCCGATCGATTAATCGTTTGGTAATAATAGTTGAATTTAGACTGGTACCTTCAATGATAATCAAACAGTCTTTGTAATCATCCCTATCCAACCTCACTGCCTTTTGGAAACAGAACTGCTCTGTTTAGATAGAAAATATAAAATTAGGAAAGCGATCGAAACGCATTTGTAATGACTTAAGAAATTTATTAACTAGCCTTTTGTTTGACCAAGTTACTTTTCTAACATTTCTACATTAGAAAAGTAGAAAATTATTATATATATTTGTTGTATAGTAATTAATAATGACAGAACAAAAACCCGTTTCAAAACAATTGGATGAAGAAATAATGGATATGGTTAATAAATCATACTCAGACTATGCTAAAAATTATGTTGCAAAAAAGAAAGGAAAAACAACTCAATCCTCTTCTTGTTGTGAACCAGCAGAAACTACCCAACCTCAATCTACAATTGATCTCATTCAACCGAATGTAATACCCACACTTGGTTGTGATCAAAAAGCAAAGGGAGGATTGCTTGGTTTTGCTAAGCCCCAAGAAGGAGAAGTCGTGATAGATCTTGGTAGTGGACCTGGTCGAGACTCTATTGCTGCGGCAAAAATGGTTGGATCTTCAGGAAGAGCCATTGGGGTTGATTTTTCTGATGACATGCTTTCTCTAGCAAGAGAAAATGCAATAGAACAAGAGATCCATAATGTTGACTATCGAAAAGGTAATCTTATTGAATTACCAGTTGATGACAATCAAGCAGATTTAGTGATAAGTAATTGCGTGATTAACCTTGTTCCTGATAAGGTACAAGTATTTAAGGAAGTTTTGCGTGTGTTGAAACCAGGAGGAAGAATTGTTAATTCGGATATGGTTGGACTTATGTCCATTGAGGATGAAGAAGAATTCATGCAGCTATTAGATGATAGCTCTTATTGTGGATGCGTTGGAGGAGCTGTGTCTGAAGAACGATATGTCCAACAAATGAAAGAAGCTGGTTTTAAGAAAGTTGAGGTTCAGCGTCTCTCGGAATATGACCAGAAATTCGCTGGTCAAAACGTTCCTTATGCATCCAGTATATTTATTGGATATAAAGAAATTTAATTTTTTATGATAATCCGCGTGTTAACTAATAGATACTCCACAAAATTAATTCTTTAAATAGGTCCATTATAATTTTTTCTACCAACGTTTTAAATATTCGAAATCAACATTTTGATATTATTGAATGAATAAAATTGGATACTTTTTCAAAAGAATTTGTTTGCTTGTTACATTTATTACCTTTATTACTGGTCCGAGCTTTGTTAAGGGTAATGCAGTTTCATTATCCTTCTCTGATCAATTAAACGAAGGTGATACATTTACTTGGGTAATTACCAGAAACCGAAGAAATGGAGTTCCAATTAATGAAAGCATCTGGCAAGAAGGATCAATCATTGAAGTCGAAGTTACTAGTGATTTATCTGAATTTAATTATTATTATCAGTCAATAGCGAATATTCTATTAGACGAAATGTTTAATATAACCATTGGTGGCATTAAGGTTTCTGGAGATCATGTGAGTAACTTTATCATACCTATTGTAATCCAATACGAAAATAATTCTATTCAAAACTTCTTTGATTGGCAAGTAGAGACCGAACCGTTGATCAAAGATGCTAGTCATATGATTAGCAATGAAATTATAGATGGTGAATTTATTAATTTAATTCAAATTTTTGATGAGAAAATTGGGATGAAATTAGAAACAAGATATGATTACAATTTAGGTTTAGTGAATCTATTCAATTCTACTAGTTCAAACTTTGAACTTACAATTGAACGTTTACGAAGTGAAATCGTTGAATCTGATAAATTAGACTTTTCCACTATGTGGATGATAATGATCATCATTTTATTACCCCTTACAACATATTTTAGAGCAATCAGACATAAACGATAATCAAATAATATTTTCATTTATTTTAGCAAAAAAACTCAAGTTTTCATTCCTTCTGCTCCTATACTTCTGCTAGCTCAAAGGCGGAATTATCCTCTGTTTCTCATTATTGATTATCAACGCGTTAGTATATTACCAAATGACCCAGAAGCAAATAAAAGAAAAATGGCGTATAACCGTCACTATATGTAAAATTGCATTCAAACGATGACCAATGATATTTTTAATTTTTTAGCTACAAAGTAAACAAGAATCAACTCTCCTAACCTCATACAATAATAAAAAAATCTTAACCAAGATCCAAAAACGTTCAAAATACTGATACCCATGATGCTCAGGAAACGTAATAGATTCCAGAAATTTGCTAGTCTTTCATTCTTTTCACTTAATTATATTTTGATTTATCTCTCTCATATAAGATATCGTAAATTATAGTGCCTGTGAAATATGTGGAAACCAGCAAAAAGAAAATACCCT
>CAZRLL010000097.1:0-13480 GCA_964600735.1 uncultured archaeon | reverse complement strand
ACAACAATTACCTCGGATATTAATTCCTCGAGGAGATACTATTTTCTTACTTGGGGAGATGATGCTCTTTGGACATCAAGTTCTGATCAATCAAAGATTATTAAAATTAATAGCAGTACATTTGTCGAAATATTGTCTTTTGATCACCCTTGGTCTGTGATTGATGGTTTGGCATGGACCATTGAAGGATTATTTGTATATGATGGATCAATTGATAAGATATACCTCTTGAACGATAGTGATGGTCAAGTAATCTCAAGCTTTGATTTTTATGATAATATTGGAGGTATAGCCATTTATGAGGGATTTCTTTGGGCATCGTTTATTTATGACAACAAAATTGGTAAGTTTCTCAAGGATAATGGTGGACAAATTAGCATTATAGAATTAGATGGTCCGTCAATGCGTTCATATGGTTTAACGTTCATTAACAACGAATTGTGGTTAATTGATCAACAATCCGACTCTATCATCTCATACGACATTTCTGCAATGTCTGATCTTATAATTTATCCAGATCAAGATACCTATGTGAATTTTTATAGCAAAGATGAGATAAATGGACTTGCTTCTTATATATATGGCTATGATTATACTGAAATTTATATGAGATTCCCCCTCTCTAAGATAAATAATCTTACTTCTGCCTATCTAGAAATATATCAATCCAGTAGCAACATTTTGGACGTCTCAATATATGGTATTCATTCTGATCTCTGGGATCAATTAACCATGAACTGGAATAATAAACTACCAGTAACCACTAGTGAAATCGATACTGTTCATATTCTGGGTCAAGGATGGTATCAGCTTAATGTAACTGATTTTATCATCAGTCAGGATGATGACTGGGCAACTTTTGTATTACATACTACCTCTCCATCAGGGTATTTACAATTGCGATCGATTGAATATACTACCTCTCAATATTGGTCCATGTTATCAATAAATGGTACAGTACACAAATCTGAAGTAATTCCTGGTGCAATAACCACAACTACCAGTGTAACAGAAACAGAAACAAAATCGGTGACTCAAACATTAACTGAAACATCAAGAGAAACAACAACAAAGACTGAAACGATTGCCAATACAACATTTACTGAAACAAAAACTTACAATCATACACAAATCACAACTAAGACAAATACTGCAGTAGTTAACTATACGGAAATCTCAACTAAGACAAAAACTGCAGTAGTTAACTATACCGAATTTTTAACGCTAACAGAGAGGTTGACGGAAATAAATACATCAAACATCACTTTATCTGATATAATTACCAATACAGAAGGCTTGAGTGTGATTTATTCCTATCCCTTAATAGTATTTTCAATTATGATTTTAAGAAAGAAAAAAATGAAATAGAACATTAATGATGATTAGTCATCCTATGAAGAATTAGATGGAATCACCAACTTTACGGACTATTTTACAAGGGGGTTCACTTTATTCAGTCAAAGGAAATAGGTATGATAAAAGATGGTAATTTTTCATCACTCGAGAATCACTAAAATCAAAAATCCAAAAATTATAGTCAATATTTGGATTAATGCAAAAATTTCGATTTTCGTAGTAGTCTCCTATCTCTTACAATTATTTCTTTTCAATAAATTAAAATAAATCCTTTGAAAAATTATTGCGTATAATTTTACCTTGTTATACGCAATTAGTCTCAAAACCGCATTACATCCATATTTCAAGTGGCTTTAAAATCTCTTTTTTTGCCGTTATAAGATCTGAAAATCTTGATATTAAGTTTATATTATTTTTTTGACTTATAATATAAGTTATAATATAACGCAGTAAATTTTCAGTATGGAATTAAGCGTCTGTGGTTTGTTTATGTTCGGGGAATATCCATGCTGAGAATATGAGGAGGAGTACGTACAAAATCAAGGACATTCCCGAAATAAAATACTCCTCAAGAATGTTAATCCCGCCCCCGAAGCTTCCGACTATTCGCCATAAGATAACATCTACCAGCACTGCAATTCCAATAACAAGTACTTGTATAGAAATTATTCCTTGGTACGTATCTTTTAATCCCTTAGTATTAAGCTGATTTGGCGAAATTAATGCAAAATCGGTTCCCTCAAGCCTTTTAATAAGTTGAGTGTATTCTTTTCTTGTTTCTATCGTCTCAGGTTGTACCGATAAACCTTCACTCAATATTGGTGTATGAGGTTGAAGTGTTATAATTGCTTGGATTCCAAATAATACCACCCAGACAAGTTCGAGTGACCAAACCATGAAGGTCATTTGATCATCGAATAAATTTCCTGGTTTCGCTTCCACATTATTGATGAGATGGTCAAAGACTGTGGCAACGAGGATTAATATGAGGACCACTTGAGAAAGTTTTTGAGAGCTATTCTTCTCAACAAAATACTGATAAAAGAATAGTATAAGTATGAGTGATAATGTAATTATCTGCCCAATTCCGAAGATGAAGTGTAGCAGTAAAGAGATGATAAATAAATGGCCGATAAAATTACTCTCAATGGCTTTTTGGGGTTTTCGACCCCGATATTGAGCAAAACGATACCCCAAGTCGTAATAAAGTGTCTCTTCACGATATATCGCACTGGAATGGTATTGGTTTGATTTTGATTTACTAATCTATATCACCTCTTATCCCCTCTGAAAAAGGAAGATAATGCTCGTTCCAAGGAATCGACCACATTATCACTTGGAGAATGTAAATAGCCATAAACAGTCCTTAGACGTGAAAGCTCTGTTTTCATTGCCACTCCTTTAAATACATTGTCTTGTTCAATTCCTTTGCCAATTACGTTTGCTAAAATTATACCATAATTATCAGATGCCTGATCTGCGGCTGCATCAGTTAATTCTTCTTGATATGAGAAGGGATAACCCCATACGTCAATAAATATGCAGTGATTCTGACGTAAACTTATTTGTCTAACACAATCAAGAGTCTTGCTGAGCTCATACTCTAAATCGCCTAAAATTATGATAAGATGACCAGTGACGCTTTTTTTGTCAATCCAACGGCTTAATGATTCATAATTTGCATACACATCTCTTGGTAGTAAACCATAAATGCTAGACCAAATATGCATCTTTCTGTTTTGGGAGGTTGATGGTGGGAATTCTGTAATAATTTCATCATCGAAAATTACAAGTCCTACAGGATGGTTCTCCTCTGTGATCCCATCATAAAGATCCATGGCAACTCCAAGCATAAAATCAAACTTCCCACCCCTTGTTGTTGTTCCTGCAGCTAGAGCTATTATTACATCTAACCGTTTCTCTTCTTCAAATTCTTTTGATATCAGTTTATTTGCTCTAGCAGTTGATTTCCAATCAATGATCTTTACAGGATCTCCTCTAATGTACTCTCTTAATCCATGAAAGTCTGTACCTATCCCTATGTGGCTTGTAGAGAATAATCCTACTAGTTTGTTAAATATTTTTCTTCGTCTTGCTTTGGACACTCTGTGTCCCAATCGTTTTGGAAACACTCTTAGAGGCAGTTCCTTTATCTCAGCAAGCTTTTCCTCATACAATAATAGTGGATCACTAATTTTCAAAGTAATTGGTCCAATTGAGAATGAACCTCGAGCTGTGGGTAATATTGGTATTGTAACAATTTGTTGAGTATTAGGAGGTAGGCTAACAGTATATTTATTTGGTCTGTCCACCACATAAATCGATTCTGGAAATGCAACATTCAGAACTATTAGAGGTATTGTGCTTTTAGATTGATTTTCAAATTCGATTTTAAGCATATCTACTTCTCCCCTAAATAATATACCATGTCTTAAACTGGCTACAAGATTTATATCTGGTTTATCATGCGTCCTCACGTATAGAGGATATGCGATCAGATAAGCAACTGCCAGAGTGGAAATTAATACAAGAGGGGGACTTCTAAGTCTTACAGCCACTGCAATCAATACAATAGCAGTTGTTGTGTAAATAATGCCGCGATTATTTAATTTAACCTGCACTTATCCTCTACCCATCTATATAGTCACTTCTACTTCAGTTAACAAGCTGTTAATGATCTCTCGATGAGTGATCCGATCTAATTCAGCCTCATGAGATAGTCTAATACGATGATTTAATACTTCAAAAGCGATTTGCTTGATATCATCGGGTTGGACATAATTTCTTCCATTAATAGCTGCAGAGGCTTTTCCTAGTTGCATCAATGCGATACTTGCCCTTGGTGAAGCTGCAATATCGATATTTGGATTTGACCTAGTTCCATGTACTATATTGAGTATATAATCGGTTATTTCGTCAGAAACCTCGATATCCTTAAAAATAGTATGTTGGATGGATTTAATTATCGAGCCATCAACTAGAGTATCAACTTCTGGAGTTAAACTCTCATCTTTCAATTTTAGCATTGATTTTTCCACTTCTATTGTTGGTAGATCTACTAAGAGTTTAATCAAGAATCGGTCGATCTGAGCCTCTGGTAGATGATAAACACCCTGATGTTCCAACGGATTTTGAGTTGCTATAACCAAAAATGGATCGGGTAATTTTCTTGCTACTCCCTCAACAGAGACTTGTCGCTCTTGCATTGCTTCCAAAAGTGCAGCTTGAGTCTTTGGAGGGGCTCGATTAATCTCATCACAGAGGAGAAAATTTGTGAAGACCGGACCTTTAAGATACTCAAATACTAGATTTTTCTGGTTAAATACATTCACTCCAGTAATATCTGAAGGCATCAAATCTGGAGTAAATTGAACTCTACCGAAATCCATCCCAAGAATTTCAGAAAGTGTAGAGGCAGCCAACGTCTTGGCAATTCCTGGATTTCCCTCCAGTAAAATATGTCCGTCAGAGTATAAGCACATCAATATTATTGATATATAGCGATCGTATCCCAGTAGTCGTTTTCTTGTTTCCTTTACTATTCTTTCATTAATATCTTGAATTTTCTCTACGTCCAAAAAAAATCTGTACCCACTATCCAAATAAAGGCATAAATCCTCAAAACTAGACACTCAAAAAAATATATTTACTAAGACCAATTGAAATGATCATTCAAAAAATAAAATAGAATAGAATCTTAAGAAATTAAAATTGTAAATATACTCGGAAATTTAATCTCAGAAAGTGGGTGTACAATAAATCATCAGAATTTTTATCTTGGAAAAGTAAACAATTTTACTTTATGAAGTCAGTATTTACTTTACATTTCAGTCAAATTCATCAATAAAAATCTTCACAACCATTTTGACTTTTGGAGTTCCACATGTTCCCGTAATTTGGAATGAATTTCTAATAAGTTTTTTAAAGAAGTGGGATTGTTTATATCTGTATTGTAATCCTCTTCTAACTGTTTTATGAAGTCATTAGACTTACCAAGTGATTTTAACTGTTTTATTAAGTGACTATTAGCAACATGAACAAAACTGTCACCCATTACTTGATACATAATATACTGTTCCGAAATACTTCTTTCTGCAGACGTTGGGTGGCTAATGAAATAATCCCCCGAACTCTCCGTTCTTCTAAATCTCTTCCTAGTTAAATTTTTCCGCAATTTTTTTCTCATTCTTAACAAGCTAAATGAAAAGGTCATAATTAAAATCACTAGCGTTGCCAAAGTAGTATTAATTATACCAATCCAGGTACCAGCCAATAAATTAAGAATACCTGCGGCAGAATTAACTGCAATTGCTTGATGGGATTCATCAAATACAATTGATGAGATCTGATTTACTTGAGATAAGTATGCCATAAATAATAACAACCAAAATGCATTTGAAAGGGTAAATACAATATCTTCACCAGTTTCTGGTAAGTACATAGTTACCTCCCTTTGCCAGTACTGGTTTAACGGAATTGCTGAATCACTAATTACAACCAAAGATCCGTTATTATTTCCGATTGTCTTGTATAACCCAATGGGAATGCCAAACTCATTGCTCATATCATTTTTATCTATTTTATTATTATCATTTTTATCAATAAATGCGCTGGGATACGTGGCTAATATTGGCCAAGTCCTCCCTCGAGCAATGCCCATAATATCAAGAATTCCAGCAGCTTCACTTGCCATTATTGTACCAATTGAAAATTCTTCAACAATTTGTGATATGATCACATCTCTAATGAATATCTGAGATGGACGTTTAATATAGTGATAGGGGTTTCTTTCCTTCACAGTTCCTTGAAAGAAAGTAATACCCATTTTCTTAACAAGATCTTTTGCAGGTCCAAAATCCTCAAATAATACGAGGGAACCCCCATTAAGGATGAACTCATAATAGGCATCAATCTCAGCATTAGTGTACCTTCTTTCTGAACCAATTATAATAATCATATTGATATCAAGTTTCGATTGTAAAATAATCGGTGACACAAGTATTCTTGAGGTGCTGATGTTTAAATCAGTCTCAATTCCCTTTCTGAAACTCGATGCACCATTCCAAGAATCATTGTAAATGCTGTGTTTTGGATTATAAGGGATAGAAGAAAAAGTGAAAATAGCACCAACCATGATTAATAGTATTAACCAAGCTTGTAACTGTTTGCTATTTATTCTTATCACCTCTCTTTATTCATTAATATCAGAGAATTCAGGATCCATTAAATTTTCATCAAATTCTTTAATAACTAATTTTGAGAGATGCTCAATAAATTTGAGACCATCTTTATTTGACATCATTTTTTGGCCATATCGACTCAAATAAAACAGTTCCACTATTTTTTCTAGTTTATCATTATCAATTTCACCACTTTCAAAATGGGAATGTGAGTGCTCCAAAGGTGTTATATCTTTAAATCTCTTTAATTTAGCAAATTCCCCAAATGCAGTATCAAGGTCATGATATCCCTTAATTATAGTTTTTTCGGGACCCTTTGTTTCTAATCTGTGCTCTGATCTTATTATCAAATCATCCACATGGTCTTTGAACACTAGTAGTCGTTTAGCTCTTTCACGGGCTCTTTTTATTCTTTCTAGTTCAGCTTTAGAGGGTTTTACAAATATGCTTGTGCTTTTTTCCCCCTTCTTTGATTCGGCTTCTAGTTCTCGAATTAAGAGAGGAACTATCGCTTTATTAAGAAACAATGCAAAGAATAGAATTGAAATAAACATGACCTCTTCTATTTTTACTGAAAATTCAATACTACCGATGCCCGGCAAATCAAAATTGATAGAAGAGAAATTAAACAAATGAATCTGAGGTAAATTTCTAGCCTTATTTTTCCGTTCTGGTTGACTAAAATTACCTACTTCACCATTCGGTGCTCCGATTGTCGGCACCTTTGGATCAGGCAGTGAACCTGTGGGTTTGGGAAATTCTGGAGGCTCACCTGGTGGATTAATTGTAGGAAACCTAGTGATATCTGGTAAATCAACCGTATCAAACCCATCTGTGAATCCATCACCATTATTATCTCCATCTGGCAGGTCAATATTACCCCCCCAATCATTATTTACCCAATCTGCTGGTGGATTAAATGAGGGCAGTTGATCAAAATTACCCGAGATATTAAACCCTCCTGGTGGACCAGAGGATTGATTAGGAAAACCAACTTCTTCAGGATTATCTTCATAAGTTAATCCTTTCGATTTTGTATCATAAGAAGAATTTTTACTACTACCTTGACCCATTATTAGAATAATTATTAAAAATGTGAGGAGGAGTAAAATAATAATTTTTTGACGATCGAGTTTAGTGTTTCGAATTTTTTTTAATTTCGATGAATGGAGATATAAATTCTCTTGTGAATTTTTATCTGTTAGTTCTTTTTTTCTCCTTCTAAACATTGGACATCCATCCTCCAAACTTGTAACCAATTATAGCAATCAGTATCAATGGTATTGAGATCAAAGCCATAAATAAACTTAATAATAACAGAGCGATTAAAGGTAAAACAATAATTTCAAAATTAATAGTTCCCCCACTTTTAGAGAAGAATACAATCCCTAGTATGAATGATAATGCGAAAGTCAAACTAATAGCAATAATTGAACTGTAAAATGGTCCCTTTCTTCCCTCTTGATCATAAATAATTGAAGCGATAACTCCTCCAATAAACCATCCAAAAATTAATGACCAGATAACCCCTCCAAATTGGAAAACAACCCCAAGAGTAAATTGGAAGATGAGTATCAACATTGCAGAAAAGGCATATGGGCTGTTAATTCCAATAAATCCATAATTTTCTTGAAAACTTGAAGCAGGAATTGATAATCCAATACTTAAACCAACGGCGAGAATAACGGAACCAGATGAAATTGAAGTGGAAGTACTTGGTGCTATACGATAAGTCTTTGTTTTTATTAAAGGATTGGGTTTCTGACCTCGAGATAAAAACCCTAATCGACCTCGATTCAATCCTGGTCCCCTCTTTTTGATTTTCCTTAAAGGTTTTATTGTTTCACTCAATAAGCGATATCACCTCTTTCTATTTCTAATGACGGATCAAATGCAATCACGGGTCGAAATTGAAGTAATGATTGATAGTATCCAAAAATAGTGTAAAGCAGGAAAAATAAAGCAAATAGGAACATGAGGAATCGAATTATTAATCCTGTAAAATCTAACACGATAAGATTTAATAATGTGTAGTAAACGAAAAGCGTCATGGATGTTAATATCAATATTGTACCTGGTACAATAGCAATTTTATTTGCAACTAACATCATTGGTCTTTTCCTATCATTGAAAGAAATTAAAATAAGACTAAGAATACTAATAATAGTCAGAAGTAAAAATGCAGCTCGTGCATAGTCATCATACAAATTATTTAATTCATTTGCATCCGCTAATCTGTTATTTACTTGATTAAGTGTCCCAATGATAATCGTTACCTGTAAAATAAGTGCTGGTAATAAAATTGATGCTAGTACGAGTAAAAATGCCTGACTTCGTGCATACCCAGGTGATCCTGGAGATTCCAAAGCAACCTCAGGAATTGTCCGTCTAGGCTCTCCACACAAGTTGCAAGCATGCCATAACGGATTCAAAGTTTGTGAACATTTTTCACATGATAGAATTATTGTAAATTGACAATTCGTACATTTTCTAGATATTTCTTCCCATATATTTCCACATGCTGGACAAGTGGGATGTTTTATTTTGCCGATCAATTTCATATTAAATTGCATTCCGAGTTTAGCTTTTTCTTGACATGCGTAACAGGTTCCATCTACCAGTAACATATTGCAATTGTTACAGGCCTTACCACTCATAGGATAATCTTTTGTCAAAAAATAAATCAAGATAGGTGTACCAAAAACAAAAATATAGTGAATAAATACCTGAAATCCTGTACTAGAATTATAACCCATACCAAAATAACCGAAAAATAAGATTACGATAATAATTCCAGAATACGGAAAACTCCATTTTTTTAACTGATCAAAAGTGGGTGGAGAATATACACTTGTGTTAATAACTTGAGGTATAAATTCTGAGACAATTGCAATGGTTACAAAAAACACAGAAATCATGACGAAAATTGGTGTAATTGACCAAAATGTAATAACATCAAGTGGTAGAGCATTGTAATAATTTGTCCCATCATTCGCTTGATTGATCGTAAATTCATTATCACGATTCAGATCCATTCCTACCCATAATAAAATGATACCAAAATATATCCCAATATAGCTGTAACTGATAAGAGTGACAATTTGGGAGGGTGATGTAATAAAATTATATCGTCGCCCAGTTTCATGTTCTTCTGCTCTAACCCGATAAAAACTTGCTGTGGTGAGTATACCTGCATAAGCGGTAATAATTACAACAAGTATTAATGCAACTATATTTGCTTGACTGTGGGGAGGATTAAGTGAAAAAAAATCAAAATCATTTCCAGAAATTTCACCCCTCTTGAGAATAATCCTGAGAAAAAAACCAACCGGTATTATGAGAAATGATATGACGTATCCAGATAGCAGGAAAACCAATCTGTGGTTTTGAATAACCCCGTATAGGGAAATTGTAGATGTCGGGTTACTTAATATCTCTTTCTCCCATTTATTTTCAAATAATACAGCAGGTATAATTGGAAGAATTAACAAACTCGTAAATAGTAAAAACGAGGAAAAAATACCTGCATATATTGTGTAAATTATTAATAAAGTTAATTTGACAATTAATATCATTAAGGCTGGTCGGTTGGCGATTCTTCTCCATCTGTCTTGAATAATGAACTCTTCGTATGACTGATCATTAGATACACCCACTAAGGTTTGATATACTCAGCCATAAAAAAACATTGATGAAACTTGAAATTTAAAATGGAATTTTCTGTAGAAATTTTTTTCTTTAGTTTCTAAATCAAATTTGTAAAACTATTTTATGAACTACTTGTTCGATTAGTTATTTGAAGCCTTCTTGGGAAAATTTAATTGAAATATTACTAATAATTGAAAAAAATGAAACATTCCTGTTAAGAAAAATGGTGTTGCTTCACCGATAAAGGACAAACTACCGAACGAATATTCATTTCCACCTTGTAATTCATAGATGTAGGTTCCAATTAATGGCCCTATTACTGCACCAATATTGAACCAGGTTTGTGTTTTTCCAAATAGCGCCCCTCTTTCGTGGGGCAAAACAATATCTGCTTGTAATGATCTAAAACTTGGCATGTATAGGCCCATTCCAATAGATCGTATCCAAAAAAAAGTGGCAGCAATAAGTAATGATGTGGCGAAACCAAGCAAAAAGGTTCCTACTATCATTAGTGGCATTCCAATAAACATTAACGGACGTCTACCAAACTTATCAGCTAAAAAACCACTAGGACCAGATAGTATCGTCATAATGCCCCCCGAAACTCCAATTATGGTTTAATATAGCAGATAAATAAGACTTTTATCTGTCTGAATACGTTATATAACTAACGAGATCCATATCTTCCTATGCCTCGTGAAGCCAAGAATAATTATTTGGTGATTAATTATAAATAATCCCAGCTTATATTCGATTTGGATCCCAAATTTGAATATTATTAATCTAGATCAAGCTTACAAAACCTATTATATTAATCCCCAGAATAAATATTTTGAGTTTTCCACCAATACAATGATTGGATATATTTCATCATTTATATTGCTAAATAATCCAATTCTTAATTCTTTCAAATTAGGCGATAAATACTACCATTCTAAAGCTTTAAAGATGAAAATTAATGATACTTTTGACACGTTTAATTCGTTGGGGATTAAGATAATCGAGACAGACATATGTTCGGATATTAAATTGATGGAGGATCATGCCAAAGATTATGGTTATGAGTTAATATCAGATGAACACCTAGTTGCCACTACTCCTACCTCTGATATTACTGTAGAGACGTTAGAAGAGGATATCAAGGTCGATGATGTTGATATCTCAAAAGATTGGAGGGAGTTATCTAGTTTTATATTAATTAAGGAAAATATTTCAGAACTTTCGATAAATCAATTTTTTGAATTCGTAAAAGATGGACGACAGATTTCACATAAAATTATTAGAAATAATGGAAAAATTGTAGCACATGGCTTATTGGTAAAATCACGTTGGGATAAAAAAGTGGGATTAATGAGTTTTTTTCACGCTCTAGGATCCAATCAGGACACTCTTCGAGACAATATAATGGAGAAAATATTGGTGGACTGTAAAACGTATAACATTGATGTTATAGAGGTTCATTTACGTGATGACGTGCATGATTATCAAAATAATTATACTAAATACGGCTTTATTTTCAATAAGATTATTACTTTTGAAAAAATGAATTAAAGAGCAATAAAATCAATTTCCAAGAATTAATAATATTGATAATTTCCATTTAGTGAATTGGGTATTATCGTATAAAGTGTAATATTACCTTTTATTGAATGCAATTATTCAATTATACAAGCTAAAAATACAAAAAAACATCAATTATCATTATCAAGATCAAACATGACGAGAGACATCAATACAATATTGGTATTAGGTGGAGGAGGAACCATGGGGAACGGTATAGCTCAGATTGGTGCTGCTGGTGGATTTACTATGCACATTTACGATATCAATCAAGAATTCGTAGATAGGGGCCTTAATACCATAAAAAAAAGCCTTGGAAGGATTCAAAAGAAGGGGAAAATTTCTGAAGAACAATTAAATGAGATTGCTGGACGTGTTAAAGGATTCACAGATCTAGATAAATCTGCTGAAAATGTTGATTTTGTAATCGAAGCAGTTTTTGAAAATCTTGAACTAAAGATTGATTTATTTCAAAAATTGAATGAGATCCTACCAGAGGATGTTATTTTTGCTTCAAATACTTCAACTATTTCGATATCATTACTGGGAGGAGGATCTAATCGCCAAGATCATTTCATTGGAATGCATTTTTTCAACCCTCCAGCCATGATGAAACTCTGCGAAATCATCACCGGAATACAAACAAATGATGAGACCTTGAGAGTTACTCGAGATATTGCTGAAAAAATGGGTAAGGTGGTTATTGTTGCTAAGGATTCTCCCGGATTTATTGTAAATAGGATACTACTACCCATGTTAAATGAGGCTATGTTTTGTCTTATGGATGGTGTTGGATCAGTTGAGGACATCGATACGGGAATCAAACTGGGACTTGGTCATCCTATGGGACCATTCACCTTGATGGACTTGATTGGATTGGATACAGCTTTGCATGTTTCAGAGGCATTTTACAATGCTTATCAAGATTCGAAGTATAGAGTTCCTAATCTGTTACGTCAAATGGTAGCAACTGGTAGATTGGGACGAAAAAGTGGTTGGGGGTTTTACAAGTACGATTGATTTCATTTGTTATATTCTATATTTCGAACTTATCCCATTCTTTCTTTATAAATAATACATAAATTGACACAGAAAGTTCATTTATAATATGAAGTATAATTTTACTTGAGGTTAACCTTGAAAAAATTACGATCTTTAGGTTCATAATCGATTAGATTAAGTTTGATGAATTTGTAATCCATTCTGTGAGTAGTTCAGGTCCAAAAAATGAAATCATAGGGGAGCTAGTAAGTATTAAACCTGATACTAGGTTGCGAAAAAATATCTCTCTGATTACTAGTTTTATCATCTTATTTGTCCCATCATATTCTGAAATTACAACTTACTCATCTTATGGACCTATTAAAGAAAATACTTACTTTTGGCCTTGGATGATTTTAATTCATCGTCAACCCCCTCTAGATTACCAAACTGATCAATGGACTGTGGTTGCCTTTCCTTGGTCATTTTTACTATTCATACCATTTTTTTACACATTAAAATTATCAATAGAATTATTCAAGAATCAAGAAGAAAGAGTAATAAAATCTAGTTTAATTGCCTTGACTTCACTAATTCAAATAGGGATTCTAGGGATGACCTTTAGTTCTCAAGACGTCAGGATATCTGAAGACAGGTCTATCTATTATATTCCACAACTTATAATTATCATTTTATATGTCTTACTAGCTACCATGTGGTTTTACGAGGAAACTCAGGTAAGTTTAGAAAAGGGT
>CAZRLL010000096.1:0-13583 GCA_964600735.1 uncultured archaeon | reverse complement strand
TACAAAATATCTTCAGGCCTTATCTAGTGATTTTGTGAACTTTCATGAATATCTTGATGCTACAGAAAGGGGATTTTTGAAGCACAACGAATATCGAAAAGCTTTAAACGCAGGTTTTGAGGATTACAAAGACTACAGGATTGCACTTGATCTTGGTTTTAAAACTGCAGAGATATATCGGGAAGCTTTGGAATTAGGGTATAATAATTTTTCAGATTATAATCTTGGGGAAAAATCGGGTTGTCCAAATGCAGAACAACTTAAAAAATTACTAGAAGCAGGTTTTGACACTTGGGATCACTTTTTAGATGCGAAGCAAAGGAATTTTGATGACCTATCAACCTACCTTGCAGCAATGAACGCACAAGCTCCTAATAAAACTGAATTTAATACAATGATCGAATCAGGATTTTCAAATTTTCAGGAATATCAAGTCGCTAGAAAAAATGGGTTCCCAACAAAGAAATTATATGATGAAGCGAAAAGGAGATCAATTTCGAATTATAATACTATGCAGGAAATGAATAATCTTGTTTATGATCAATTTTCAGATTATAGTTCTGCAATTGAAAGGGGATTTAACACATCAAATGATTATTTCAGGGCTCAGAAGATGGGTGCTCCAGATTTCAAATCATTTGAAATGTTAATTCATAAAGGATATGACTCGTATAGTGATTATCTTGCTGGTAATTCACTGGGATATCCTGATGCCCAGAGCTACAAAAATGGTTTAAAATTACAAGCCCACAACTTTCACGAATACCAAATATTAAATGTAAAAAATCTTAAAAGAGAGAAATTTGTAGCAAAGTCCCGCAAAGATTTGGATGACATTCTGACCGATGTGGTTATCTGGGAGAACGAATATCGATCCCACATGAAAGATGATGAAAGCAGTGACTTTGAGGAGATTGCTGTGAATCTAGAAAGATTAGAGCAATTATATCATAATGTAAATGAATTATATCATAATCTACCATCCTATGGAGACACGTTTCAAGAATTACTTATAATAATTGAAAAAATCACATCAAAACTAAATATTATGGAAACCGAAATTAAAACCTTACTAACAAGATCATATTATATTCATGATCCCATCAAAGAATTACTAAGACACCTAAGTATTATAACAATACCTGGAATCTTATCTCTAAGCACGATTGAAGAGGTTGCGAAAATCCGAAGTATCGGAGTGGAAAAATTATTGGACCTATTCAATAAATTTTACCCAGATGTATTAAATCTGCATTCTGATGGAAAAACATTTCAGGTTGTTTCATGGGTTGGATCAATCACTGAACAACATCAATACCGAAATAAACTTAGGACGTTGATACTAACTCTACCAAGGGATAGTGTAATTGCTATTGAAAAACTTAGGAGTGAGATAAATTATCCAGGTACTATCGCACAATTTGAACAAATACTTATACAAGTCCAACAACGAGAACAAGAAATTGGTGAATTAGATCTAACAAATGGAGTTCTCACTACACCGAGGAGAGACTATTTTGAGGAGAATTTCTCTAAGGGTCAATTAAAGCAGAATATTAGGGAGATATTGGAAATAGCGATTACAGAAAATACATCAATTCCCGCAAATCAAGTTAGTTTTCAATTGGGCAGCACTCCTACTTCATCATTTTATATAGCGTTGAATGAGGTAATTGAGGAGTTTGATCGAATCGAGTACAGTAGTGTTACTGGGATGATTAGATCAGTGATCACGAAATCTGAATTTACCTGTCCAATCTGTCGAATGGGATTTTCGACTGGTCAAAGTATAGGATCCTGTAGCAATTGTAATACTGTATTTCATCAAAATGAATTGAGACAATATGTCCTCTCCAAAAGGGAGTGCCCTCAATGCAAAGAAAATCTTCTATATGACCAAATCGAAACCTCAGTTGCTTGATTAAATGAATATGATTTCCTCTACTTTCAGACGAAAACTTCAATAAGTATTAGAAATTTGTTAGCATATTAGTAATTAAATTAAAAACGTGAACATTTATGAGTGAAGGTCCAAAATTAGTCGAATCCAAGGTATATGATCCTCCAAAAAACATAATTGATAATGCAAATGTAAAGGAATACGATGAAACATATAAGAGATCAATCGAAGATCTTGAGGGATTCTGGGCGAAAAGAGCTGAAACCCTAGATTGGCATAAAAAATGGGACAGTGTACTTGATGAGAGTAAGAAACCATTTTACAAATGGTTTTCGGGTGCTCAGACAAATATTATCCATAATGCAATCGATCGACACCAAACTGATGCACATCGAAATAAGTTGGCATTTATTTGGGAAGGAGAACCTGGTGATCAAAGGACATTTTCCTACCATGCACTTAATATGGAAGTATCTGGTTTTGCCAACATCTTAAAGGCTATGGGCGTGAAAAAAGGAGAAATTGTAACAATATATATGCCTCAAATTCCAGAGTTAATTTTTGCAATGTTAGCTTGTGCCAAGATAGGTGCAGCCCACAGTGTAGTCTATGCTGGTTTCAGTCGAGAAGCGCTAGCAGACCGTATCAAAGATGCAGAGAGTAAAGTATTACTCACTGCTGACGGAGGTTGGAGACGTGGAAAAATTGTTGATTTGAAAAGTATTGCCAATGAAGCGATGAAACGATCGCCAACAATTGAGGTGTGTATCACAGTTAAACGCACTTGTCAAGATGTGTATATGGAAAATGAAAGAGATTTTTGGTATCATGATTTATGTAGTTTACCCATCGCAAGCGGAAAATGTGAAACAGAAGTGATGGATGCTGAAGATATGCTTTTCATACTTTATACCAGTGGAACCACGGGTCAACCAAAGGGAGTACTGCATACTCATGGTGGTTATAGTGTCAACATTTCAACTGCATTAGAACAGGTATTTGACCTTAAAGAAGTCGATCGATGGTGGTGTTTAGCTGATCCGGGTTGGATTACTGGTCATAGTTTTATTGTTTACGCACCTCTAATTTTGGGCACGACGACTATATTGTATGAAGGAGCACCAAATTATCCTTATCCAAATCGTATTTGGAAAATGATAGAGCATTACGGTGTTAATGTGTTCTATACTAGTCCGACTGCAATTAGAGGATTGATGCGGTTTGGAAAATCATGGGTTAATCGGCACGATTTATCAAGTTTAAGATTACTTGGAACTGTTGGTGAACCAATCAACCCAGCAGCATGGGAATGGTATTATGAGGTAGTCGGCAAGAATAAATGCCCTATAATGGATACATGGTGGCAAACAGAGACTGGAAATTTCATGATTTCACCTTACCCAATTACACCCTTAAAACCAGGTTCAGCAACCAAACCCATGTTTGGTGTTGAGGTGGCAATAGTAGATGCTGAGGGTAATGAGGTTAAAACTGGTGAAGAGGGTAACCTAGTTATCAAAACCCCATGGCCGGGTATGGCACGAACAATTCATAAGGATCCAGATCGGTATGTAGAGACATATTGGAAACAATATGAAAAACATGGCTGGTACAAGGCTGGAGATTCAGCTAGAATCGATGAAGATGGCTACGTCTGGATCATTGGAAGAATTGACGATGTTATCAAAGTATCTGGCTACCGACTAGGAACTGCAGAGGTCGAAAGTGCCTTAGTTAGTCACAAAGCTGTGTCTGAAGCGGCTACAGTGGCCTTACCACATGATTTGAAGGGCAATGCAATTCATGGTTTTGTTATCCTTTCTGAGGGATTAACGGGAAGTTCTGAATTAGAAACAGATATCAAGACTCATGTGAGAAATGAAATGGGACCAATTGCTGTTCCTGAAACAATTGCTTTTGTGGATGGATTACCCAAGACTCGAAGTGGAAAAATAATGAGAAGAGTACTCAAAGCCAGGGCATTGGGTGAAGATGAGGGGGATGTGAGCACGCTCGAAGATTGAGATTAATCGCATATTTCTGAGATCACTAAATATTATTTAATTTAGTTAATAAGCACAAAAGTACGGATATTGCTCTCCCCACCTCTGAAAGATGAGATTTATTTATTAAATTTTTCAAATCAAGTCATAAATCTAATTGAAGAATAATTTGGATTAAGTTTCACAAGTAATTCCAATTAAATTATTATAAAAAAGACATAATTTCTGTTTTATAAATCAGTTTTCTAATGATAATTTAATATAAGAACCCAATATGATGACTGAATAAGTTTCAATTTTGGGAACCAATTATCACGAGGTTATTATCATAAAAAAACCAATGTTTGAGGAAATTCAATCATTTCAATTTTTTTTTCAAGGAATACCTGCTGTATTGTTAATTGTTGAAAGCAAGACTGGTCGTATAATAGAAGTTAATAAAAGAGCATGTAAATTCTTTGGATATTCAAAAGAAAAAATTGATGGGAAATCATTTAACGACCTAATAGATTGTAAAGATAAGCCAAGCCATTTGAGCCTAGATCTATTTCAAGATGGGGCAAAAATGAAGTGTAAATTATCCTCAGGCGAAATCAAGGATACAATTATTTCTTCATTCAACTATGATATTTTGGATAGATCAATGCTCATTGTCAATATCGTTGATAACACAGCTGTTACAGAACTCGAGAAGAAGCGAGATGATCTCGAATTTACCATTTCCAAATTGAATGAAGATCTCAAAGCAATGAGAGGATTTATACCTGTTTGTTCATTTTGCAAAAAAATTCGTGATGATAAAGGGTATTGGACATTATTCGAAAAATATTTCCATGAGAGGTCTTTTCAATTTTCACACGGTATTTGTCCAAATTGTGTAGAGATCCACTATTCTGATATTTTGGGGGAATGAGAATTTTAATCTGGAAAAACAATTTAGGTGTTTCATTTTAAGCAACAGATTTACTTTCTTGTGACTTTTTTTTCATATCCTCGACTTCTTTTTTAATTTTGTTGACTTCAGCTTGCAATTCATCATGGGCAATATTTATTTCTGATTCCGAGGAATCTTTTTTATTTTTTATCCCTAAAAATTTAATAAGGGAATCTTCTATTGAAAATTCCGGTTCTGGATTTTCTTGATTCTTCCACCAATCAAATGCATTCTTTAATCCAGCTTCATAACTGAATTTTGATCTAAAACCAAGTATTCTCTCTATTTTTAGTGGAGACATGGTAAAAGTTATTTCAGGTATGTATGGAAATAGGGGTTTTTCAGGTGGCCAATCGAATTCCTTTCCGATACTTAATGGATAGTATACAATATTTTCTCGTTTTCCGAGAATTTTGGCAACCAATCGGGTATACATATTTCCACTAACAAAAAATCCACTAGAGGCATTAAATGATTCTCCCACAACTTTTCCTGGATCGGATTCACCCAGTAATAATATCATGTCTGCCAAATCGTCAACATGGACAAGATCAAAGGAGCCAAGTCCCTTTTCTGGTAAAAGAATTGGTCTATCTCGAGAAATTCGATCAAAGAAATATGCTTCTCGATAAACATAGTTGTCAGGTCCATATACAAAGGTTGGACGGATAATTGTGACTGGATATTTTTTATTACGATAACCGTCAAGCAATACTTGTTCTGCTTGGGTTTTATCTCGCACATATGGGTGAGTGTCTTCTTTTATCTCCGGATACTGGAAATCTTCCTCAATGGGTAAAGTAAGAACGTTGTCTAAATCATAAACTGCACCCGAGGATACATGAACATGTCTCTTAACCTTTCCCTCCAAAATATCCAGTACGATCTCCGCATGTTTCTTGGTGATACAAGATATATCATAGACAATATCAAATTCCTTATTCTCAAGTATATCCCTCATTTTATCAGCATCATTTCTATCCACAGCAAAATGTTCTGCATTATCTGGTAAGTATTTTTCCTCAGGAACCGTCCCTCGATTTAAAACTGTGATATTGTGATTTTTTTCAGCCAATTTTATTAATACATGTTTTCCGATGAATCTGGATCCACCTAAAACCAATATCGATGCCATCTAATGGAGAATTTGAAGAGGGAATTTTAACTCAATGGCTTGTAATATAGGTTTTAATTGAAATTTAGGTCCTATTTTTATAATTTAAAATTATAAACGAGGTCTTTTAAATATGTAACTGTGGATCTTTGCTTGATGACCTTCACCAGCTTCAATTACTGAAACTAATTCCCATCCTTGGCTGCCAAGATCATTTTGCATTGAATGAATTCTATTAGAATCATTTGTGTTTGTCTTTAAGTAGACATAATTGTATTCCCAATAAATTGGTTTCATAGGTGAGATCGATATTTAGCAGACTGATAAAGATTAATCCATCAAATGGTATTTTGGAAAAATTAGACCAGCGAAATTAATAAAAAATGATTAATCAAGATGAATTACACATCCATTTATTTTAAGTTTGTCAATCCAATCCATTACAGCCCCCGATAAGTTATAGAAATTATTTCCTTGGAGGTTTAATTCACGGAGGTTCGTTATTTTACAAATGCTATTTGGAATACGATCTATTTGATTCTCAGAGATGTTCAGTAGTTGTAGATTCTTTAAATTACCTATATTATCGGGTAGAGATACTAATTGATTATTGCATAGGTTTAAAGAATTTAACCTATTAAGATTAGTTATACTATCTGGGATATATTTAAGCCGATTGTTTGAGAGGTTTAAAACCTGTAAATCCAGTAAATTACCCATTGTCTCTGGAATGGAAATTAATATATTATAGCTTAGATTTAAATTATTCAGTTTTGATAAGTTGCCAATGCTCTCTGGAATTGTTATCAGTTTGTTATAATGCAACCAGAGATTGGTAAGTTGAGTTAAATTTCCAATACTTTGGGGCAAACTCGTTAATCTGTTATGATGAGAATATAGTCTTTTAAGATTAATTAGTTCCTCAATTGTACTAGGTAACGTTGTTAATTGATTTTTACCAATCCAAAATTCTTCTAGCTCCTTTAGTTTAGTGATGTTTGGGGTGAGCGATTTAATTTGATTTTCAAATAGATTTAATTTGTTAATCTGTACTAACGTTTCGATTGTTTGTGGAATTTCATCTAGAAGATTCGATCTTAAATCGAGTTGTTTGAGTTGGGTTAAATTCCCAATTGTTTCTGGTAGATTTTCCAAGTTGTTGTTTAATAAGCTCAAATATGTAATTTTTTTAAGATCCCCAATTTCATTTGGAATAGATGATAGGTTGTTATTACTTAAATACAAAGTACGTAAATCCTTGAATCTTTTAATTCTTGTTGGTATATAGTTTAAATTACACCATCGTAAATCTAACAAATACAATTTTCCTTTATGAATAAATTCTAAGTTACGATCATCATCCACATGGAGAGATATTTCTTCATTCATTAACCTTATTTCGGAATAGAATTTTTTTAATTCCGCTTCATCTCCCATTATTAGATGTATACGGGAATTGGTATATCACTAATTTGATTTGTAAGTAGTCAAATTTATGTTATTACTCTAATTATTGTTATTACTACAAATATTTATTTGTGTGATTTTAATTGAAAATTCTTTATTAAATGTTTATAAGTTATATGAAAGTTAATTTAATGGATGTTTTTATATTTTAGAAATTATTGTGGTCCATGAACTCTATCAAGCTCTTCGTCGCTAACATCAAATGTTACGTTATGAGGTGGAAGAGGTTCAGTCTTGAAGAATTCAGGGAGTCTATCATGTGCGGTAGTGAACCCAGCTCTTCTATTGAAGTCTAATTCCTGTTCAAGGATTTTACGACCCAATGGAGCAACATCCCCAGAACCCCAATTTTCACCAACCATAGCACCACAGGATTCGGCTAATCCAGCGAAACCATCATCTACATCCAATATTGCAAATTCTATGAATAGACAATAACCACTGGCATCTACGAATGCCGTGACTTCTTGGAATAGTCTTGAAAGACCTGCTTTATCAAGAGCTCGGGGATCGGTTACTTCACCCTTGATTCCAAGTATCTCTGCAGCTATAGTATATGCTGCCGTGTGATCTGCACCCATGGGCGAGGTAGCGTATGTAGTTCCAATCCCACGTACGGGCCTAGGATCATATGCGGGTAATGCCTGACCCTTTACTTGGGCAACTCTAGTCACTCCAAGGACGTTACCCACATTAAGAGCACCAGATCCAACTAACTTTCCTTTAAGTGAACCAATCCCGACTTCTTTTAATAATTCAATCGCTGCTTTACCATCTCCAAATGGTATTACGCCACCCTCCATAGCCACTCCTAGGGCATTACCAGTTTCAATTGTGTCAAGCCCTAAATCATTGCACAATCGATTCAATTCACATACGTCTTGAAGATTATCAATTATAGTGTTTGCTCCCAGAGCCCATGCAGATTCGTATTCAAGCGGTTCAACGTGACTTTCTCCATTACGATTGTCATATGGCACTACATTACTACATTTGATTACACATCCAGGATGACAGGGGTGAGCATATGTTGCTTCTGTATTGGGGAATTTTTCCTTGGTTAAATCAATCAATTCGTGGACTGCTTCTCCAGAAATATTTCTCGCAGTCGGGAAATGTCCAGAAGTCCAATTTTTGGTGGGTAATCCACCAGCTTCATTCATTATGTTGGTTAACACGTTTGTACCGTAAGCTTGCAAAGCACCAAGACTAATCTCACCAGTTTCTGGATCTTTTACTCGTCCAGTGATTCCATGCCATTTGAGTGCCTCTGATAGTTTTCCACAAGCAGTGCTAAATAACTCTTCATTGACGGGTTTAACAACCCCACCGTCCCTATCATCGGTAACAATAGCAATAACTCTTTTGCTACCTAGTACAGCACCCATTCCACCTCTACCTGCATATCTTCCAGGATCTGTATTTTTCACATTATTTCCAAAGATACCTGCACCTCGCATGAGGAGTTGACCAGCTACACCTGCACCTATAATACCTGGTTTGTTACCATTTTTCTCCCATAAATCTTCGATTAACTTGTAAGCACCCATTTTATGGTACTGATTGGCTTGAACTATCTGGACATCGTTTTTCTTGATGTGTATATTGTACCACGCATCACTATCAGAAGGCATGTTCTCAATAATAAGTGCCTTTATACCAGCTCGTGCCAATTTATGAGGGGATCGTCCTCCAGCATTAGCTTCCTTTATACCTCCTGTAAGAGGTGATTTTCCACCAACAGATAATCTTCCACTAGTTGGAGCCTTGCTACCGGTTACAAGTCCGGGAGCCACTACGAATTTATTAAATGGACCCAAAGGATTGCAAGTAGCAGGAACTTCCTTATTCACAATAGAACTAGTTAGTCCTCTACCTCCAAAATGTTTCCACTCTTCGGGTGTTTTAGAGAAACTTGAGGTAAGTCTTGACATGTCTACCCTTAAGATTTCTTTTTCTGATTCTAACATTAATTAATCACCTTGTTTGTGATTTTCGTTACATCTCAAACGATATAAAGTTAATATGGGAAATGACCATAATTAATCCGATTAGGGATTTTGAAAACACAAGCTTGAATTATTCCGTGATTGTCAAATTATTTAGTAGGTTAAATTATTGTTAACATTTTATTCAATCATAGCGGTATTTTATGGAAATATAAAATCATTTGATTCTAGCCCCCTCCAACAGGACTGAATAAAGCAATTTTATCTTCCTCAACTATTTGATAATCTAACGATTGATGAACACCATTTACAAATATAATTGCAATATTTTCTTCAGTTAAATTGATTTTATTTAACACATCTCGTATGGTTTCATTTAAACTCACATCAACTTGAATTGGTTCACCAATACCTGGTTTTGGTATAATATTGACCTTATCCCTTAAATCTGCATATACTTTAATATCTATCTTCATTCACTCATTTCCAGCCCGGTTAAAAATTCTTCTTTGGATTTTAATTCAGGCTGACCGTAATAGTCAACCGATACATCTCGTCTGGTTGCATAACCATGACCCTTTAAATGGCTCCCACCACATAGTAGAACCATCCCTGCTGGGAAAATGCTTACTCTGCATTCATCATATGGAATTATAGTGTCAAATGATGCTATTACAAAATTTATTAATAGTTCACCTGTATCTTCAGGATCGATACCTATCCTCTCCAAAAGCTGTTTCATCGATTCTCCGTCCACATAGGGTTGATAAATCACTGAATCATCAGTTGCTTTAGAGTTTTCAGCTAACCTTCTATATTTTCCAAATAAATGAATATCCAACATCTCTATGTCTTATACAGGAAAAATAGTTTATTTATGTTTTCTTTTGAGATATTTCATATTATATCACCAAAATTTTAAGGAACGTGGAGATTTTGTTAAGTATCAAGGAAAGAAAATGCCAGCAGATAATTTTGATTTACTAGTTGATTATAAAATATGGTTTGAAAAAAAAAGCGAAGAGGGTAGGCAACCTTTGATTGGTGAAAAGAAAATTCAACTACTTGAAGCAATTGAAGATACTGGTTCAATAAAAGCAGCTGCAGAGGCCATTAATTTAGATTTTAAAACTGCCTGGGATATGGTTCACACTATTAATGAAAAATTTGGCAGACCATTAGTTGTATCAACCCGAGGTAGTGGAGGTGGCACCTATCTCACACCACTTGGAATGGAGACTGTCCAGAAATACAAGGCAATAAATTCGATATTAGGCAGGATTATTGAAAATATCAGAAACGGGGTAGAGGGAACTATAAATGATCTCATAAATGAAGAAACCTCCGATGAAGATGGAAGTATCATACAAATTGGATTAAAGAAAAATAATGGTGTAAATGATGCTTTATTAAAAACTGGGAATAGAGTATATATTATACCAATCTAGCAATTAAGTAATATTAGAATTGTATCCACAGTAACGAAGGTACAAAGCCCCATCTATCAGTTTCATATTATTCGGGAATATCCCCAATCTGCTTTGGTCTCGGGGAATTACTTCATTCAATTCTGAAAGTCGATGATTTATGAATATTTCTCCAGTCGCATCAATATTAATACCTAAACGTTCAATACAGTGTTTTAGTGTTTCACCCACAACGTATGTCGTTTCTATTTTTGATATATCTGTAGCTTTCGAATTAGGTGAAAATTTCCGTAATCTTCCGTAAAGATGTACTTCTATCACTGAATTTATATTAATTACTTACATTTTTATAATTTTTGGAAATGTGAATTTGAAATAATTGAATTACAATAATTCTATAGTTATTTAATCAATTTTTCCTTATTAATCCCGAATTAATCCTTTGTAAATAACTACGAATGTTTTATTAATTATGAAGGGGGGATAAAAATATATGGAAGGAATGTCTGTTAAATCAGTTAATCATAAAAAATTACAATATATCTCAGACAAAACCGATGAGGAAATACAATTGGATAGATGTCCAATTTCATTTGATAAAGGAAAGAGATTACTAAGGAAAACTATTGCTAACCATGTTAAATCTGAATTTTGGACTTATATAACAGAAGATAACTATTATTTTTGTCCTAGAATTGATTGTCCTATATATTATTTTAATAATCAAATGAAATTCTTTATTGGAAAAGATGAGATAAAGACAAGCGTAATGCATAAGATTCCAATACAAACAAAAGATCGACCTGTATGTTATTGCAAAAATGTATTGGAAAGCCAAATTTTGGATGAATTACTCGTTAAGCAATGTTGTGATACATTAATTGATATTCAAAATTTCACTGAAGCTAATACTGGAAAAGATTGTGCTATAACCAATCCTACAGGGCGATGCTGTGGAGTTGAGATAAAGAAAATATTAATGTGGGCAAAAGAAAATCGAAAGGAAATTGAAGAACCTTTATTGCAACAAGCAACGGCTTGTTGTGTTGCTATTGAAGATGCAACTAAAGAAGCTTATAGCCCATAGATTTTCGAGTATTTATTCTCTAAATAATTTTTAAGGTAATTAGTTGAAAGTAGCTCCCCAGTGATTTCCTTTATTGAGTCAAGTGGATCGAATAGGGCACCTTTGGAGTAAACATTTTTCACGAAATAATCATTTATTTTATCAAAATTTCCATTTTTAATATCATCCTTCCAATCAGGGATTGATTTTATCATCGTCTCGTGAATTTGGCTATTCATCACATCGCCTAAATGATAGCCTTGGAAGTATCCCCAATAGACATTATACCAGTGAAGATCCTGCATCACCCCTTCAACGTCATTTTTTACATCTACTCCTAGATATTGGTGGTATTTTTCTTTCCAAATCGATGGTAATTCATTCAACTCAATTTTTCCAGCAAACAGATCTCGCTCTATCTCAAATCGAATGATAATATGCAACCCATATGTTACCTCATCAGCCTTCATTCTCCGTGGACCAGGTTCTACTCGGTTTATAGCACTGTAAAAAGTATCAAGATCAATATCTTTGAATTGTCCCACAGTTATCTCTTGAAATTTAGGAAAGAAAAATTCCCAAAATTCATACGATCTCCCGATTTTGTTTTCAGTATATCTAGAACTGCTTTCTCCAAGACTGGGATAACCAAATGAATTAACTGGTTGTCCATCCCACTGGGGATTATAATTTAATCTATGAAGTGCATGCCCAACTTCATGTGCAGAGGAAAAAATAACCTTTTCAAAATGTTCATATTTTACGGTGATTCTCGCATCCTTAGGACCTGGTGCTATGGTTAATGGGTGCTCCACTTCTCCAACCACCGCATGATCTTTTCCATCGGCTTTAAACTTAAAGAACAAAGCAATGTTTTCAGCTAATTTAACTTGAATTTTCTTGGATACCGGTCGGTCTAAAAATGTTAAATCAATATCTAATCCTTTTTCTCCACATTTCCTAGCTAATGGACTCATGAATGATTTTGCTTCATTAAAAATCGCACTAAGTCGATCAACAGTGAAGCCAGGATCCCTTTCAGTTACCAATGCTTCGTATGGATCGTTCATGCCTTTTAATTCTGCGAGAATATTCGCTTTTTCGAGATTTAGCTCAAATAATTTCTTTAAATCAGGTAAAACCAAAGAAAACTGATCTCTTTCTTTCGCTTGTTTCCATATTTCATTGGTTCTTTTTGATTGAGATGACAAATTAGATACAAGCTCGATGGGTAATTTTACTCGACTACGATATTCTCTCCTTGCTAATTCTACATTTCTTTTTTCAATTTCACCTAAGTCATCATTTTTACTTAGCTCTTCAATCAATTTCCCAAATTTATCATTAATCCATAATTTATGTTTCTTTTGACTAAGATACTGATATTGTTTTGTTCGATGATCAAGGCCTGTTATGGGTAAAGTTGTCTCGGTATCCCAGCTCAGAACACTTTCTAAAGTACCTATCATATTAATTTCCTCAAACTTTTTCAAAAATATCTTGTATTTGTCATCCATTGTGATTACCGTAGAAATAAATAATTAAAGGAAATAGGATATCAAAAATGTCTAGGTTGATAAATTAAATCAAAATGAGGCATTATTATAGCCATTACAGTATTATCTTTTTGCTGTTATTGTTATGGTCAACTGGCACAATCTGAGCAACATTTAACTTATTTTTAATGAATACCTATGAAAATCGCACTAATTTAGGTTATAAG
>CAZRLL010000095.1:0-13694 GCA_964600735.1 uncultured archaeon | reverse complement strand
GGTATTGTCAGTATAATTCTGGCTTTCTTCCAACCATTAATTGGTTTTGTTTTTGGAGTCATAGGTTTTATTCATAGCAGAAAACAGAAAACTCCTTTATCAGATAAAGCTAAAAAATTTAACATAATTGGAATGGTTCTAAATGGAGCATTAGCTTTGTTAGCTGTAGGGTTAGCATTTTACTCAACTTCAACTGGTTCAGGTCCATTTAATTAACATGGAATATTCAAAAAAAGCACAGATGCAGATGTCCATTGGAATGATTGTTACTATTGTGTTAATGATAGCATTTTTAGTAGTGGGCATTGTTTTTGTCAATACAATCCGTAGGAGTACCATTGAAAATATAGATAGCATTGATCAATCCATCAAAAATGAAATCAACCAATTATTCGCAGAAGATGATAAAAGAGGAGTAATAGTTTACCCTCCAACAAGAGAAATTTTTATAAAGAAAGGTGATGAAGGTGGATTTGGATTCTCAATAAGAAATCTTCTTGAAGATGATGAAACTTTCTCATATGAAGTCACGGCTGCAGAAGCATCTTGCGGTTTATCTTTAACTAAAGCAGATGATTTAATTATTCTCGGAAAAACACGTTCGGGGATTAATGTTAAATCTGGAAGCATTTTAGAAGATACAGTTTTAATAAGCTTCAAAATTTCTGAAGAGATCCCACTTTGTAGTATTGCGTACAATATTGATGTGGAGAAAAGTAATGGAGAGGGATATAAAAATACTGTGTCAGTAATCTTACATATAAAAGCAAATTAATCGCTTACTTTAAAAATTTCTTTTTCTTCTTTCTTACATGTTAAAATTGTACAATACTTTGACAAGAAAAAAAGAAAACTTTAAACTGTTAAATAAAAATCAAGTGGGAATTTATTCTTGTGGGCCCACTGTTTACTGGTATCAACATATTGGGAATCTTAGAACTTATATTTTTTCAGATATTTTAAACAAAGTTTTGAAATACAACGGTTACAAAGTAAAACAAATAATAAATGTAACTGATGTTGGCCATTTAACAAGTGATGCGGACACTGGAGAAGATAAAATAGAAAGGGCCGCAAAAAGAGAAGGTAAAACTGCTGGGGAGATAGCAGATTATTATCTAAAAATTTTTAAGGAAGATTTGGAAAAATTGAATATTTCTTCTCCAAGAAAATGGGCAAAAGCGACAGAACATATAAAAGAACAAATTGATTTAATAAAAACTTTAGAAAAAAAAGGTTACACTTACAAAACTTCTGATGGAATTTATTTTGATACTTCTAAGTTTCCTAGTTATGTAAAATTAGCAAAGATAAACAAAGAGGGATTGCAAGGGGGGAAAAGGATTTATCTCGGAGAGAAAAAAAATAAAACTGATTTTGCTTTATGGAAATTTTCATCATCACAGGAAGGAAAAAGACAACAAGAATGGAAATCTCCTTGGGGTGTAGGATTTCCAGGATGGCATATAGAATGTTCAGCAATGTCTATGAAATATCTCGGAGAAAGTTTTGATATTCATACTGGGGGTCAAGACCATATTCAAATTCATCATACAAATGAAATCGCACAATCCGAAGCTGCAACTGGGAAAAAATTTGTTAATTACTGGATGCACGGCGCATGGCTTTTATTCAAAGGAGAAAAGATTTCAAAATCAAAAGGAGGATTATACACAATTTCTGAATTAGAAAAAGAAGGATTTTCCCCATTGGATTTTAGATATCTTGTTTTAACAGTGGGATATAGAAAACCTTTAAACTTTTCAATAAAACATTTGGAATCTGCAAGAACTTCTTTGAAGAGATTAAGAAATTTTATTTCTAAAATAAAAGATAATAAAAAAACAAATAAAAAATATTTAGTGGATTTTGAAAATGCAATTAATAATGATTTAGATGTTCCTAAAGCATTACAAGTTTTATGGAATTTAGTTAAGGACAAGGAAGCAACTGGAAAAATCCAAACAATAAAAAAAATAGATGAAATTTTTAGTTTGGATTTATTAAAGAAAGAAAAAATCCAAATTCCAGAAAAAGTAAGAAAATTTGCTGAAGAAAGACAGAAAACAAGAAATGAAAAAAATTGGAAAAAATCAGATGAGCTACGAGAAAAAATTAACAAAGAAGGGTATATTCTTGAAGATACTAAAGAGGGTTATGTTTTGAAAAAGAAGTAAGATGAAATATAATAAATATGTTTTCAGAAAGTATAACTCAAAATCTATAAAATTTTTTCAAAAAGAAGAAAAAAAATTAAAAAGAATTCTTCCGAAAAATTGCAAAATAGAACATGTTGGAAGTACATCCATTGAATATTTAGGGGGTAAAGGGATAATGGATATTTTGATTGGAGTCCCAGGAAAAAATCAATCTAAAATTAAAAATATATTAGAGGAGAATAATTACAAATCCCAAAAGGTTAGGGGAAGGAAAGATAAATGTTCTTTTGAAAGAGATTACGGATTTTTTATAAAAAGAAGGATTCATGTTCATTTAACCTTTTTAGATAGTATGACTTGGAAGGAATATACTTTGATTAGAGATTATTTAAGAAAAAATCCAGATATGGCCAAAAAATATCAAGATTTAAAAAAAGAAGCAATAAAATTTGCAAAAGGGGACGGAAAAAAATATCAAGATTATAAAAGAAGTTTTTTGAATAAAATTAAACGAAAAGTTTTAAAAACCAAAAAATGAAAAAATACAGAAAAGCGGTTTTTATTGTGACTTATGCTATTGAAAAAAATAAAATTTATTATTTACTTCTAAAGAGAAAACTTCATTGGAAAGGATGGGAATTCCCAAAAGGAGGATTAGAAAAAAGCGAAGGCATAATCAACGCAGTTAAAAGAGAATTAAAAGAAGAAACTGGATTAAATTCTCTAAAAATAAAAAAATTCGATTTCTCTGGAAAATATAAATATGATAAAAAATATCCTAATCGACCTGAAATTCTTGGACAATCATATTCTCTTTATTCTGCAGAGGTTAAGAAAAAAGAAGTTAAAATTGATCAAAGGGAACATTCAAATTATAAATGGCTGGAATTTGATAAAGCAGTTGAGAAATTGACTTGGCCAAATCAAAAAAAATCTTTGAAGATAGTTGATGATTGGGTGAAAATTAAAAATTAGTGTGGTTTGTTCTATTTTTCCCCTTTCACAATCTTAGCAAGTTTTGATACCATTGCCTCTTCGGCTAAAGAATTTGCTGAATCTATTGAAATCTGTATATACCCTGGTTGCCCACTATTGTTCTTGAACATATAAACGTAAACCAGATTGGAGTCTTCCATATCCATAAAAGAAACAAAAGTTGCTGTTTCAAACAAAACATCCATACTTCTTTTTTCCATATATTCTCTTACGCGGAAAATGGCACTATTAAGAGGTTGTTCCCCTTTTCCCAGTTCAAATAAGTAAGGACTATCTTCCATTGCAATTTTCACTAGAATTTCCTTTAAAATAACTATTGTAATAGAAAATGGGAATGCAGGGAGTCGAACCCCGGACACCATGAGCTTCAGTCATGTGCTCTCCCGCTGAGCTACATTCCCATTGAGTTTGTAGCGATACCAATCAGTCTTGAACCAATCTTAATAGGATGGGTTGATAAGGGAAACCTTGGTTTCCTTTATGAGCTACATTCCCAGATTGAAATTTAAGTAAGAATTCTTTTTTAAATGTTGTCAACGCAAGCTTTATAACCTATTTCTTTTATTCAAAATCATGTTTTACAGACCATTTGGAACAGAATTTTCGAGAGAATATTCTATAAAACCTATCGGTGAACAGGTTTTGTTAGATTGGGAATCAATGAGAGATATACGAAGATTTGTTCTAGAATCAGGATCATTCCTAGATTTGAAAGTTCCAGAAGGTGGAGAAAATATACACACTTTTTACGAATTAGCTGACTTTCATTCCTTTGCCGAAATAATAACAGATTCTCAATCTAGAAGAACTATTGGTTTGAGATTAGATTCTGTTCGCAAGGGAAAATTTAATAAGATGTTTCAAGAGGCAAAGGAACATGCAAAAAGACGTGCACAATATTTCAAAGACTATCACCTTAAAGCTACAAAATAAAAGAATGTAAGTCGGGAATAGGCCACCTTTACGTTGACCATGCTTGGGAGATGTTGTTAAAATCTCCGATTTTTATTTAAGGTGTGTAAGTTGGGAATAGGCCACCTTCTGTAGTTCGTTGTTTCTTTTTCAAGACAAACCGAACTTGTTAACATTTGACTAAGCCCCTTAAAGGGTTGCACCGGTCAGGATGTTCGTTTCATCAAATCCCATATCTCAACGTTCCACGCATGTTTCATTACTCTCGTTCGACGAACGAGGCCTGAACTTGTTCAGAGCCAATATGGGCTGTGGCGTTTCTGTACCAGAGCCTTGTCTCACGACAATCCACTTTCATGGATAACCTTAATATGGTGGGCGGACCTTCCTCAGAACTAAATTTCGATATCTTTACGAAATTTGCTTAACCAAAAGCTAAGTCCCGAAATTAACTACCCAACTTACCAAAATAAGAGAAATAAGGACTTTTTAAGTCTTGCTTTCAAGATTTTTAGTCCTATATTCTTCACGATGTTCTTTGAATTGTTTATAGTTCTCAATCGTAAATTTTGAGAAGAATTTTATCCCAAATCCAGAAGCTACTGCACCTCCCCCCAAAACAAACATCAACAATCCCACATTGTCAGCTAAGCGTGCATGGTCTTCTCCAAAAATCCTATCATTAATAATATATAATCCAGTTGCAAATGCTATCGAAGTCATCGTGCACATTCCCCCAGCAGCTAAAGTCAAAACACCTGATTTTCCAGTTTTGTAAAGATCCTCACACAAAGTTCCAAAAGTAATTTCCTTTTTTTGATAAAATTTTTCTACTTCAGCAATAATCTCTTCTTGAGTTTTTTTCCTTTTGTAAAACATAAAATTCTAGCGAGTTTTTTGTTATAAATATTTATATTCTCAAAAGTTAACTTTTTATAGCGATTTTTTCTGAGTTTATTATGAATAAAGTATTAATTCACCACGGAGAAATCGGACTAAAGAAAGGAAATTTCCCAAAATTTGAGAAAAAATTAATGGAAAATATAAAGCAATCTTTAGAGGGAAATAAACTAAATTTGAAGAAAATCACTAGACAAGACAAAAGAATAATTGCAGAGGTAGATTCTGACGAAAGTAAGATTTCAGATAGTTTGAAAAAAGTTTTCGGAATAAAAAATTTTTCGTTTGTTCAAGAAATTCCTGCAACTTATGAGGATATAGAAGAAAAAGCTGAAGAAATTATGAAAGAAGATAAAATAGAAAAAATATCTTTCAAAACCAAAAGATCAGATAAAAAATTTCCATTAACTTCTGTCGAGGTAAATACTAAGTTAGGAGAAGTTGCAAGTAAACTTGGAATTAAAGTTGACTATTCAAATCCTGACAAAACTATTTTCATTGAGGTCACTCCAAAAAAGATTTTAATTTATACAGAAAAAATTGAGGGACTTGGAGGATTACCGGTGGGAACTGGGGGAAAAGTTTTATGTTTACTTTCTGGGGGAATAGACTCTCCTGTTGCGGCTTGGTTAATGATGAAGCGAGGCTGCAATGTAAATTTCTTACATTTCCATACATTTGCAGATAACAAAACCGCAGAAAAATCAAAAATCAAAAAATTTGTTGAAACATTAGACAACTATCAAACAGATTCAAAATTACATTTCATACCATACTCCTTTTACGAAATCCATTCACAAGGACAAATTCCAGAGAGATATGATTTAGTTATGTTTAAACATTATATGTTAAAAGTAGCAGAAAAATTCGCAATAGAAAATCATTATGATGCAATTGTCACAGGAGATAATCTTGGTCAAGTAGCAAGTCAAACAATTGAAAACATAAAAGCTTCAAGTCAAGGAATTTCAACTTTGATTTTCAGACCACTTTTAACTTATGATAAGGAAGAAATAATCGGACTTGCCAGAAAAATTGATACTTATAATTTAAGCATTGAAAAATACAAAGATTGCTGCAGCATTTTATCAAAAAGTCCAGCAACAAAAACTAAGTTAGATTTTTTCAAAAGACTTCTAGAAGATTTTGATATGGAAAAATTAGTTGAGAAATCATTCGAAGAAATTGAAACTTTCGATTAAAAAAATTATTAAACGTTTATTCTATCTTTATTTATGGAGAAATTCCATTCAAAATCAAAAGAGGAAATTTTTAGCAAATTAAACGCTTCTGAGAAAGGACTTTCAAAAAGAGAAGTTGAAATTAGACTGAACAAATATGGTTGCAATGAAATTTCAAAAGAAAAGAAAACTCCAGAGATTCTTGTTTTCTTGAAACAATTCAATAGCCCTTTAATTTACATTTTATTTATTGCAATGATAATCTCATTTCTTTTTGATCATCTTATTGACGCATATGTAATTTTGGCAGTAGTTTTTATCAATGCAACAATCGGTTACGTTCAAGAAAGAAAAGCAGAACGTGCAATATCTGCATTAAAAAAATTAATAGTTTCCCACGCGAGAGTTTTAAGAAATGGAGAAGAAGTAAAAATCCTTTCCAAAGAAGTTGTCCCAGGTGATGTTATAATTTTAGAAGAAGGAGACAGTGTTCCCGCAGACGCATATTTAATTGAACTTAAAAATTTGAAAACCCAAGAATCCTCTTTAACAGGAGAATCTTTGCCAGTTGAAAAAAAGATTGGAGTTTTGGATGAAAACGTTTCCTTAGGGGACAGAACAAATTCAATATTTCAAGGAACTTTAGTCGTTTCAGGTTATGCCAAAGCAGTTGTTGTAAATACTGCAAATCAAACAGAGATGGGAAAAATAGCAAGTTCATTACAAGAAACAATTCAACCAAAATTACATTTTAATGAAAAAATTACTCAATTAGCTTACCAAATGGCAGCCTTTGCCATTATTGGATCTCTTATAGTTTTCCTAATAGGATTTTTCGTAAATAAATTAGATTTTATAGATATTTTCTTATTTACAATTGCATCTTTAGTTTCAGCAATTCCTGAAGGATTGCCAGCAGTTCTTGTAATTGTTCTTACAGTTGGTGCGAGGAGAATGGCGAAAAGAAATGCTTTGATAAGACATTTGCCAGCAGTTGAAACACTTGGAGTCGCGACAGTAATCACTACAGATAAAACTGGAACCATCACAAAGAATACTATGAATGTTGAAAAAATCAGCACTCTAGATAAGGAAGTGAACGTTAGTGGAAATGGGTGGGAACCTATAGGGAGATTCTCTGAAAACAAAAAATTAATCAATCCACTTAAAGATTACGAGCTAAACAAAACCTTGACAATTTCTGCATTATGCAACAAATCTAGTTTGTCAAGGAAAGAAGATGGATACGAAATTACGGGAGATCCAACGGAAGCAGCATTATTAGTTTTAGCAAAGAAAGCAGGATTAGATAAAAAAAGAATAACAACTTGCGAGATAATTGACGACTTAACTTTTTCTTCAGCTTTAAAATTTAGGGCAACAATAATAAACAACAATGGAAAAAAGAAAGAACTTTGCGTTGTTGGAGCATTTGAAAATATGTTAGAAAATTCTTCACACATTTTAAGCAAAGGTAAGAAAATTAAATTCGATTCAAAATTGAAGAAAAAAATGTTAGACAAAGCAGACAAATCTGCAAAGCAAGGAATGAGAGTTTTAGGTGTGGCGTATAAAGAAATTCCTTCTCACGTGAAATCAGCTTCAAAAGAACTGGTTCACAATTTAACTTTTGTTTCATTAGTTGCAATGAAGGACCCTCCAAGAAAAGAAGTTAAGGATGCAATTCAAAAAGCAAGAAACGCAGGAATCAGAGTGATCATGAAAACGGGGGATCACAAAGAAACAGCTATAGCAATTGCAAAAGAAGTTGGATTGTATTCAGACAACGATAAAGTTCTAACTGGGGAAGAAATAGAAAAAATGACTGATGATGAACTTTCAAAAGCAGTAAGGGAAGTAAATCTTTTTGCAAGGGTGGCCCCACAAATGAAATCAAAGATTGTTAGAACTCTACAAGAACAAGGAGAAATTGTTGCCATGACTGGGGATGGGGTTAATGATGCTCCTGCTTTGAAAAGAGCAGATATTGGAATCTCTATGGGGCAAATAGGAACGGATGTTGCCCGTGAATCTTCAGAACTTGTTTTAGCAGATGATAATTTTGCAACGATTGTTGATGCAATTGAAGAAGGAAGAATTGTTTTCCAAAACGTAAGACAAACAAGTTTTTATTTGGTAACTACAAATGTTGCTGAACAAATAACCATCATTACCGCCTTACTAATGAAATTCCCTCTACCGATGCTCCCAATTCAGATATTATATCTAAACTTAATTACAGATACTTTTAATGGACTATCTCTAGCAGTAGAACCTGGACACAATGAAGTTATTAATCAAAAACCTAAACCTAGAAAAGAAATGATTTTGAATAAAGAACTTATCCCTTTCCTAATTTTAATGGCTGGACTAATGGTTTTGGGAACCTTGCCTTTATTTTGGTATTTTTTACCTCAAGGAATTGATAAAGCAAGAACAGTTGCATTTGTTTCAATGTCTATGTTTCAATTTTTCAATCTATTGAACATGAGATCAATACATCATTCAGTTTTTAAGATTGGATTCTTCTCGAATAAATATGTGTTATATGCTCTAGGAATTTCATTCACTCTTTTATTAGCAATTATTTACTTGCCAATCATCTCAGCGATATTCCAGTTCGTTCCCCTAACTGCTTTAGAATTTCTAGTGATTACTTTGATTACTTCTTCGATTCTTGTGCTTGGAGAGGTGTATAAGAAGATAAGATACGGGAAATAAGGTTTCTTTCGCTAGCCTGAATCTTTTCTCTTACCCAACTTCCGTCTTCCAACCTATATCCCCTTTCAATCTTTTCAAAATAATTATCTTCTAAGAAATTTTGAGGTTCTATTTGACTACAATCAATATCTAAACTAGATTTTAATTCTTCCAATTGATCCAGAGGATGTCTTGATGCAGAACCACAAAGCCAAGTTCCTTCACGAGATAAATCTCTTGAATCGGAAATTTTGGCGTTCTCATATCCAATCTTTCTTTTTACTTTTTTAAATCCATAACTTAACGCTTTTTTTCCGAACAAAAAAAGATCGTATTTACCAAGATTCATTTTTGAATATATTTTTTTTATCTTCATTCTTTTTAATAAACTCATATTTTTATGTTTGAGGATAAAATATTCTTGGTACTCTTCTAAGGGGCTTTCTAGATTGTGGAATCTCCTAATGTCTCTTTTTTTTGAAAAAGGAAGCAGATTCCAAGCATTAAGTCTTGGTCCTTCTGCCTTATCTCTCCCAGTTCTTAATGCGCAATGCGTAAAATCGTTTTCAGTAAGCCATCCTATTCCTTCACCCAACCAATCATTAGAACTGTAAATAACAATATCTCCAAAATATCTTAAGTCGTTAAAATTAGAAATTGAACTTTTAATATAAGAAACCAGCTTGTTTTCCATACTTGTAAAACCCTTAAAAGATTTAAAAGGATTATTGTTCTATGAAAAATCTTAAAAAATTAGCTTTTCTAACATTTCAATGATAAAAAAATGCGAATGGGCAAAATCAGAAGATATGATCAAATATCATGACGAAGAATGGGGAACTCCAATTCATGACGATGTAAAATTATTCGAATTTTTAATTTTGGAAGGGGCGCAAGCAGGTTTATCTTGGAGCACAATTTTGAAAAGAAGAGAAACTTACAGAAAAGCATTTGATAATTTTGATGCAGAAAAAATTTCAAATTACAATGAAGAAGATGTAAAAAGATTATTGAATGATCCAGGGATAATCAGAAACAAACTGAAAATAAAATCAACAATAAATAACGCAAAAAAGTTCATAGAAATCCAAAAAGAATTTGGGAGCTTTGACAGATACCTTTGGAGTTTCGTGAATCATAAACAAATTATAAATCATCCAGAAAAACTTTCAGACATTCCTGCAACTTCTGAAATTTCTGACGAATTAAGCAAAGATTTGAAGAAAAGAGGATTTGGTTTTGTAGGCCCAACAATTTGCTACGCATTTATACAAGCAATAGGAATGATTGACGATCATCTCATCTATTGCTTTAAAAAATAATTAATAAAAAATAAAAATAAATTTGAAACCTTAATTTCTAGGTTCCATAGGTCTCGCTTCGTTAACTTTAAGGTTTCTTCCTTCAATTTCCTTTTCATTCATTTCAGCAACAGCTTTTTGACCAGCTGCTTCATCTTTGAATGTAACGAACCCGAATCCTTTAGATCTACCTGAGAATTTATCAGATATCACTACTGCTTCTTCGATTTCTCCGTATGTTGAGAAAAGTTCTTGTAACTTATCCCTATCAACACTGAACGGCAAATTTCCAACGTATATTTTCATATTCTTCTTATCCTCCTTACACTCACTCGCTCTTAGAATTAGTTCAAATAATCTCCCTATCTCTAACAGTCTAAAAATCAGTAAGAATCCTTGTTTTTAAAGTTTGTTATCAGAGCTTCTTCTCTTTATAGTCATTGAAGTATCCCCATATCCAGGATAGACTTCAACTATTTCCCTATCAACATAATTCCCTTTGACATTATCTGGAACTTTTGCCCCCAATACTTGGCTCAACTCATAAACTCTAGCAAAGAATTCTCTTTCACTGACTTCTTTTGAGCCCAAACATGCTTCCAATACCTCTAAATGAGGACCATAAATGTCATATCCTGAGACTGGTTTTAGATTTTCAATCAATTCTTGAGCCCCTGTTTTCGCTTCTTCGAATTGTCCACTAAAATAAGATTTAAAGATCTGGGGAACATTTCTTACTGCCTTAGCTAAATTTTTCCCATTATTTTTTGTATAATTTTTTCTTTCCATATTAATAATCAAATTCATACTTTGAAGAGTTATTTATCGAATAATCTCCTTCAAGAATTTCATTTAGTTTAGTTGTTCCAGTTTTAAAACCTACAACTGAGGTAAAAGCTAATGGACCTAAAAGTGCTGCTGATCTAAAAAAATCTGTTGATTCTTTTATATTTTCAAGATCAAGGTCAGCTAATCCGTAGTATGTAAGAAATCCTGCTCCAACAACACTACCTACGCTTAAAGCGAAAGCTCCAGTAGTAAGTGCAATTTTTCCCAATTTGTTTTCTGTTTCCATAAATTTCCCAGAATTAAGGGGTTTTTAAGTCTTCTTAATTAGAATTAAATTTTGATCCCTTCCAGTTTTTAGGACATTTGTGGGTCATATTTCCCATTATAAATTCCCCATTTTCTGAATCTCCAGTATAATAAACTAAACCAACTTTTCCTTCAAAATCTGAATCCAAGTATATTGCATTTTCTTTATAAGAAAAAACCGCAAAAGGAGTCATTTGATTGCAATCAGGAATCAAAGAGAATGCAAAGGCGTATTCAAAATCTTTCGGGGAATATATTTGTTTTTCTCTGTCGAGATATGGCGCTAGATGAATTATTGAATTTATTCCATTTAAGGATCCAGTATATGGTCTGAATTGGTTTGGCATTTTGTCCCCAACCTCTAAATCTGCGGCCAAAACATTCGTAGTCATTAAAATTCCTGCAAGTCCACCAAGAACTAATTTCTTTATCATGTTTTATTAAATTGGAAATTCATCATCGAATAACATATCTTAATCAAGGAAAAGGTGTTTTTAAGATTTTTCTAAAAAGGAAATGTTCTATTACATCTCATCATAATTTATCCTCATAAAGTAATTAAGGAAAAAGAGGTTTTTAAAATTTCTCTAAAAAGCATAATCTTCACATCTCATTGTATTCTGGATATTCTCTGTGCAACATGTTTTAATTAAGGAAAAGGGGTTTTTAAAATTTTAGTACTCGCTCAAATAAACTGGATGAATTATATAATCTTTTTTCCCAATCAGCTCATATGTCTTTTTAGCTGCACCAGTTAAACAATCTCCCGCCAATCCTAATCCTAATGCTACCGTCAAAAAAGTCAGAGAGGCCACACTTACAGACTCTCCTTGGGATAAAGATTTTTCCATCAATTCATAAACTCCATTATATCCTGCAAATCCTGCAGCTGCCGTGCTTGCGATACCAGTTACAGTTTGAACAGAAGTCAATGCAATTTTTCCTAGTTTATTTTCTTTTACCATAATTCTCAAATAATAAATTGGTTTTTAAAAGTTTCCTAAGGGGGTTTTTAAGATTTTTCTAAAAAGGAAATGTTCTATCATATCTCATAAATAAACTAAGAGAAATGGGTTTTTAAGATTTTTCTAAAAAGGAAATGTTCTATCATATCTCATAAATAAACTAAGAGAAATGGGTTTTTAAGATTTTTCTAAAAAGGATATTCTTTGTACAACATGTTTTGATTAGGGAAAAGGAGTTTTTAAAATTGTTCTAAAAAGGAAAGGGTCTATTGTTCACCATTTTGGCCAAGTATCATTACATCTCATACCTTTGTGTGTCCCCATGTTTCTATAAAGTTGTCCATCCACCCATAAATAAATCAGGGAAACGTGGTTTTTAAGATTTTTCTAGAAAGGAAAAATTTCTTCATATCCCATGTTATCCGTTACCTCCGCCGCCACCCATAAACCAATCAGGGAAAAGGGGTTTTTAATGGTTTTGGGAAAAGAAGTTTTTTAATTTAAAAGCAGTTCTCCTTTAGGATAATTTAAAAAGATTAAAGAATTTATAAAAGAGTAAATAATAAAATGAAAGCTATGATGCAACATTGCGCTAAGAATTGTAGGTGGTGTCCATTAATTCCAATTACAATTGGAGTTATATTTTTCTCGTTAGGATTTTATTTAGACGCAGAAACTGTTAGACTAATGTGGTTGATACTTTCAGGATTTCTTGTTTTAATGGGAACAATGGGCTTATTAATGATGAATATTATGGCAGGAAATAAAAAATAATTCCATTATCTATTTTAAGATTTTCTAAAAAGGAAAAGGTCTATTGCTCACCATTTTTTATAATTAAGTTGATCCGCCGCCATCCATAAATAAATCAGGGAAAAGGGGTTTTAAAAGTATTGTAAGATTTGAAATATTAATTGATATCCCATTAAAAACATTGTAATAATTCCAAATATCACAAGTATTTCAGTAAGCCGCCCTATTTTTTCATTTAATTTTTGAGTTTCAATACTACTAATAAACCCCATACCTTTGCTAGTTATAACATATTCTGGAAAGAATTTAAGAAAATTTGGATTTAAAGTTTCTTTAAGTTTATCTGGTAAATTCAAATTTCGTTTGTCTATTAAACCACTCTTTACTACGTGTTCTAATTGGCTTTCTGTAAGGATTTTGATATTTAATTTTTTTATTAAGCCTTCAAAACTATATCCTATTGGGTATATGTTCCTTAAAAAAACTAAAAGCCTATACAAATTTTTTATATTAAGTAAATCCGTTTTGGCTATTAATTCTTCAGGGTTATCTTCTTCCATTTTAAAAATTGTCTCAAATAAAATAAGTAGTAGAAATCCCTCCTCAGAAAGTGAATACAAATGTGAGGCTTTTAGTAGTTGCAAGCTGAAATTCTCGGCGAACCTTGAATCTTACACTTCAACTCTATCAACGTCGTCTTTTACGACGGCCTTCGTTGTCTCGTTTTGCGGA
>CAZRLL010000094.1:1808-13765 GCA_964600735.1 uncultured archaeon | reverse complement strand
AATCCTAATTCATGTAAACTAGTAAAAACTTGATTAAAAACTCCACCATGGGTGATTATACCATAACTCGAGGATTGCACGCCCTTGAATTCGCGATTCATCTTATTTTTTCTAATAAATTCGATAGCTCTTGGCAATCTTTCTTGATACTTTTCTTCCGCATGTTTGATAGTATCGGGTGGAAGTGGGACACGGGTTAGATCGGGAGTGAAATCATCTGCCTTGTTATTTACCGATATTTCAGGGGTGATATTCTTCTTTGTGCTTGCAGTTCCCCACATGTTCCCCGTCAAGGTACGAAATAGGAAAATTACAGGGGAATTACAAGCTTCTGATAATTCATACGACAGTGAACTGAGTTCTTTTATGCTCTCTGGATCACCGATTGGATCAATCACTGGTAAAAAGAATCCTTCCCCATATATTTGACTCTTCATTTTTACAGTTGTAGATATACATTCCTCATCTTCTCCAACAAGAACGACTGCTCCTCCTTTAACTCCAGATGATGCTACATGGGCAAGTATATCCGAAGCAACATTCGTTCCAACTACCTTCCAATTCACAAATCCTCGGATCTGATCATTTATTGATAAATATAATTTTGTCGCAGCAGCTGCTTCATTTGTTGAAGGTTCAAAATAAATTCCATATTTGCTTAGTACTTTCTCCTGAGAATCACTAAGTAAATCCATAATATTTGATGTTGGAGCACCAGGATATCCAGCTGCATAGCTAATCCCCTGCTCAAGACTTGCCTTGAGAAAGAAAATCCCCATGTCTCCAGTTATTGTCTCTCCATCCTCTAGAAGCAGTGATTCAATGTATTCGTCTGTATAATTTCTACCCATATTAGTCACCATTAATTACTAAAAGTCAGAGGGACTATGAATTGTCCTCTGAGATGATCTTGAACAAGATCATCAATTATCTCAACCCCTTCTCCTGAGTTAGAAATTGTGTTATAGCAATTTTTTATAAAATTAACTGCTACATTATCATCTCCCTCTTCCAACAATAATTCTATTCCGTTGACCACTTCATTATAAGCAAGGATGTGATTAATTCGTACATAAGAATATCCTCTAATTTTCCCAATATACCAGGCTAATTCTTCTGCTACCATAGCAGATTTATTATGAATTTTCAAGATATCAGACATAATCTTTTCAATAAATTGCTTTTCTCTTCTATAACGAACTGTTGATTTTCTTATTGCTTTCATTTTCGATAAGAACCAGAAAAATAAAAAACCAAAAATACTAGTTGTCCTTATATTCGTTGATTTTCCTTTATGCAAATGCCTTTGATACCAATTATACATCCTTTTAGGTGTACGTTTATAGATAAAATTGGGTACTGGTATCATTCCAACAATCTCTTCAAGAGTTGGTTGTAGTTTTTTCTCCATAACGAATAACTGATCTGGATCGACTTTCCCTTCAAATCGATCATGATAAGCATGTTCAGCTACTCGAAAGGGGCCATTCCATTGCATAATCCTGACTGCCATATTTTGTGCGAATTCCTTGGTCTTTCGATAATTGAATTCATTACTATCTATTTCGAATATCTGAGCAACTAAATTCAGAAACCATTTTCCATGCTTTCGATCCTGAAAATCAATAAGCTGTCCATATCCCTCCATTATTATCTTGGCTAAATGCTCAGGATAAATTCTTATGATCTCGTCCATATCCTGTTCAAGTTTAGGAAGTAATTTCCTCTTTGCACGTTTTCTACGATATTTAATTGCATTGTTTATTGCTCTATAACGGATTTCAACTAAGCTCAGGTCAAACCAATTGAATTTTTCATCCCTCTCCTTGTGTTTTCCCTCAAGAAAATAAGTTTCACCTAACTCAAAGGCAGCTTTGTTCATCTCAAATATTTTTCCCTTGAATCGAATATTAATTGCCTTGAGATAAGATTCACGCGATATTGGTAAGATATTGGCTGCGCTAAATATTCCCAACATGACGACATTCAAAGAACGTGGGTCAATATTATTATCTTTGATGATTTTATTTCCGTCTATTCCGATATATACCCCTTGCTCTATGTAGTTTTTAGCTGCTTGAATTTGATTATCTAATGTAGTCAAAGGAATATGACTAGGGGATTTTTCCGGAGGTGTAATAGTTCGCATTTCATTTGCCAGTATCCATCCTCTTGGATTGCAAAGATGGATATATTTCATTAGTTCATTCATTTCCTGAGCAACTACTACATTACAGGAGCCAATATGCGGCATTTCAGATAATATGAAGTTTTGGGGTAATTTATCCTCTGCTATTAACGGATCGACAAAAGCTAAGGATGTGAGTGTAGATCCACTACGTTGAGCTAATCCTGGTGTCATGGAACGTTTTTCATAGGAGTAACTTATCTCTTTACCAATATTTTTGCTCCTCTCAAATCTAACAGCATGGTAAATTATTTCACTGATTGCTCCCCCTCCTTGGCCACCAACCGCACCAACAGCAACTCTATAAACCTGTGGTTCATTACTAAAATCTAAAGGTGCGATTACATCTTGCTCGGAAATTTCTTCGTTGAATTCGGCATCAGTTATCATTCTAGAATATATTTATTTTGTTCCGATTCTTTTTACTTATTTTGACAATCCAAATTGTTTGATTACTATTGATTAGGAAGCAAATGCTGAAATAAATAGAATTGGAGGTGAATGTAAACCCCCTCAGTAACGAAATAACTAGGTATATGATCCATTTTTGAAAATAAATTCAAATTTTAAAATAAAATCAACACCAAAATCTGGGGTCCATTTATATTATAAAACAAATACAATACATTTTTTTCTATGAAAAGAAGAGAAATATTATGGAGACATATATTAAGATTATGAGTTTTACTCTATTTACTCTTAAGCTCCTCTCTTGCAATTATAAGTTTCATGATCTCTGAGGTGCCCTCATAAATTTCAGTTACTCGAGCATCCCGGTAATACCTTTCCACCTCAAAATCCTTCAAGAATCCTGCTCCCCCATGCACTTGAATTGCTTTATGAGAAACATAAGTAGCGTTTTCTGAAGCCTGCAATTTTGCCATCGCAGATTCTTTAGCGTAGGATTTACCGGTGTCCTTTAATCTAGCTGCATGATAATACAGTAATCTAGAAGATAATACTCTCGTACTCATCTCAGCCAGCATCATTTGGATAGATTGGAAAGTAGAAATTGGTTTTCCAAATTGTATCCTTTCTTGAGCAAATTTTAATGCGTCTTCTAATGCAGCCTGAGCAATTCCCACACTTTGAGCAGCAACTGCTATTCTCCCACTATTTAGAGTTTCCAATGCAATGTTCAATCCTCTACCCTCTTCTCCAACTAAATATTCACTAGGAATCCTGACCTCTTCGAATGTCATCGCACTGGTAGGGGAAGCACAAATCCCAAGCTTTTTCTCTTTAGGAAGCACAGTAATTCCTGGAGTATCAGCAGGAACAACAAATGCGGAGAGACCCTTATAACCAGGAATATCCAATGATCTAGCAAATACAATAAATAATTTGGCCACAATGGCATTTGAAATATAAATTTTTGCCCCATTAATGACAAACTCATCTCCTTCTCTAACTGCTCGTGTTGATATATTAGCTGGATCTGATCCAGCTTGATCCTCGGATAAAGCAAACGCACCTATATTTCCATTCTCACATAATACGGGCAGAAATTTTTCTTTTAGAGATTCAGAACCCCAATCTTGAATTGGGACTACAGCAAGAGAATTTGATCCTGCAACCGTTGTAGCCGTACTGGCACAACCTCTGGAAATCTCTTCCATACATACAGCATATGTAAGCATGTCTGAACCAAAACCACCATATTTCTCTTCAACTGTCATCCCCATTATTCCAAGGTCTGCTAATTCTTTGATATTATCTTCTGGAAAATCACCGGTCTCATCATACTTTTGTGCCCTAGGTTTAATTTTATCATTAACAAGGTCACGGACCGTCTCAATTATCATTTGCTGTTCGTCGGATAGAGTAAGCACAGAGATGTCTTAATTCTTCTTATTCCTAAATTCTTCGAATTTTTATCATATATTTTCTATAAATCGCATTTCTGGTATTCATTTGATGGATAATTCAGTTACTTGCGCAATTTTGTGAAGATTTACTGAAATTCACAAATTTCATAGCAATTTCGGATAGACCATGGGGGTGAATTATTGTAATTGGTAAATTAGATCTTTGTAGGGTTTCTTGGGCGTGGTCAGAAATCCCATTTGTAATAATTAATATCTCTTGTAGGTCCATTTTTTTCATAGTTTGAATTGAATAATTTATTTGCTGAATAGTTATGGGACGTTTCCAGTTAGAAATAATAATTCCAGTGGCATTAATATGACAATAAGTAGTCCAATTTTTTCTTTTTACCAGGTATTTTTACATCCCTTTCATGAGCAATAACAAAATGATCTAGCCACTCATCAATAAAGGTGTTAATTTGGGATAACCCATTATTGGAATTTTTCACATAAAATTATAATCGGTTGATAATATAAATTGACATATTATCGTGGATATTATCTCGACCTGTAATCAGATTTGTTTTTCTTAAAATTAGTAAATTAAAGCCACATATTATCACAATTTATCATTTAATGAGTAATAATCAATCTAATAGATAATCGTAATTCTAAATACTTGAATTACCATTCATCCTCATATTCTTCTTCATTAGTGATGATATCATCACCGTCTTCATCATATAAGCCATATTTTTCTCCAGAATCAATCGAAAACTCTGATTCATAATCAAAATCTTCACTTAGATCTGCTGGTTCTTCATTAAATGATCTTTGCTCTAACCCAACCTCATCTAATATTGTATCAGCCATGTCCTCTCCATCGATTAATTGATCTAGATCTCCATGATCAAGTACTTCCACTTTCAACAGCCAACTTTCAAATGGTTTCTGATTAAGTATTTCAGGTGAGTTTATCACAAATGAATTAACTTCTTGAATTACACATGAAACAGGTGATTTAAGCAAATATTCTCTTGAAATTGATTCAATGGTTAATAGGTCTGAACCTGCAACAAATCGTTGTCCTTCAGCAGGAGGGGTTATCGATGTAATATCCTTGAGCATTTGTTGCGCATAATCACTTATCCCTATGTATAACTCATTATCTGATATTCTATCAATCCAAGTGTAGTTATCCCAAAATGAGTACTCTATTTTAACTTCAAAACGCCCAATTTTCACCATTTTAATCACAAATTCACTTATGATAAGTTCTTAATTAAGTTAAGAACTTTCTAAAATATAAACTTATCATTGTCATGCGCAAAATTGGTTGTTAAAAACTGTTGGGAACAGCATTGTCGATATAGAGCAAAACATTTTGTTAATATATAGTTTAGTAGCTTCATGCCTAATATTTTTAAAGATTTGTTTACAATCTTTAAACGATAAATCCAAAAGAGAATGTTAATGCAGAAATTTTATTTTGAACATTTTTTGTTCTCAGGCATTTTTCTCATGACATTGATGAATTATATTTATTCGATTATCCGAAATAAATATGAAAAAGTTCAAAACCGCTTTTTTTCAATATTAATTGGCTATTATTTTTAGATATATCGAGAGTAAATTAAATACAAAAAATAAATTTCGAATGTGATAAGTTTTGAAGAAATCTTATCTTGGTTTCGTGATAATTCACAACTGGGTATTGGGATTTTTTTAGTTACGATTGGCATTATTTTCACAATTTCAGAAATTAAGGTGTATTTTAAACATCAATCCCCACCAGATCAGCTTCTGCTTTGGAGTAATGTGTTGGTTGCGGGAATAATAACTTTATTGTTCAACGATGCAGTATTTGGTTTCCTTGTTGGTGTAAGCGTAATAATGATAGTTGAGACATACAAGCTATGGGATGTTCCGGTGTGGGGTAAATTAATGGCTGCAACTACGGCTTCCTATATGGTGATATTATCAGGTAAAGCAGGTCAAATTTTTTATGATCGATATGTAAATACAGATAACACAAACGAGTTTATTTTCTCCCTGGCATTTAATATTAGTTTCTTTGTTTTTCTAGGCGTTGCGTTTGCATTCTTCGGACGAAAATTCATTTTAGTGTCTAGATTGTCATCCCCACAAATGATATACCTATTTTTATTCGGTATGGTATACGGTGGCCTAGTATTATTACAGAGACAAGAAATAATATTTAAGCGAGAGGATGGAGTTACTCAAAGTTACGACTATTTGGGTTTGTCCGCTGATTGGACAGATAAAGTAATTTTTGCAAATTTTGGAACTTTTGAGGCTCTAGCAATTCTTATTGTTTTCATGTATTTAATCTCTGGATGGTTATTATCTGTTTTATTTGGAGTAAAGCCTATAACTGATCCAGTGTTACTAGCCAAAGTGCGTGAAGTTGCAAAAAAAATGGGCATCAAAGAAGAAATAAAAGTTGGATTTGTATCAGTTCCCATTCTAAACGCATTTGCATATGGACCATTTTTCGATAAGAGAATAGCATTCATGGCATCAGATATTGAGCAATTTACGGATTCAGACATTCGGGGAATAGTTGGTCACGAATTAGCTCATGCATCTAAACATCATCTGGTATGGCTCACACTTCTAAGCATTTTTGAATTGGGAGTAAAAAAAGGACTTAATATCCCAGCAACAACACTGGATTATACTTTCTTTGCTGATGATGCAGTAAAAACATTATCTTTTGCTGGATATTATGTTTTTAGTTACGCTTTTCTAATTATCTTGTTAATAGCTGTAAGAATTCTTGAAGGACATGCTGATAAGGTGACCAAGGAAGCAGGATATGGAGAGGATTTATCAAATGCATTATTTAAGCTGGAAGGTTTCTACCATGGTGTAGCATCTGATTTTGGGATATCAGTTAATTTACTAACTGATCGACGATACACAGTAGCAGAAAGCAGAAGATTCACCGCAATAGCTGGAAGTAACTTGTATAGTGAAATCATCTCCCCAACCAGGGGTTCAGCATTCGCAAATATACTTCAATCCCATCCTCGAACATCCTATAGGATTGCATCTCTAGTATCTGATAAAATCAGCCCCATCAGAGCAGCATTTTTCCCCTACAGGCTCTTGGGCTTTGGTCTGAGGAAAAATGCAATAAAAGAACTAAATAAATTAGAAGAAGAATATCACAAAATAATTGATAAAGCATATTTACAGCATCATTCTGAAGAGGCCATAAGTGAGGTTCTCAGATTTAATCCCATTAAGGAAATATATGATCGTTTCATTAATGTAAATGTAATTGCTTTTGATCAAATATCCAAAAACGTTGTTATTGGAGTATTTAACGAGCTTATCCAAACAAATAGGGTCACTTCCCCTATTGAGGGAATTATTGGGAATAATTCTGTTGATCTTGCTAAGGTAATTTTAAAGGAATATTATCCTGGAGAAAAGTACTTTTTACGAAATGGATCAATTGGTGTTCTGAAAAGTCACAAGGTTGTAGAGAAAAAAGGTTTGGTTCTTGAAATTGAAATTGATGACGAAATTGAGGAAGTTACCATTGCGAAACTTGGAAAACCAGTCTCATTCATTGAAAATCTTGCAGAAAAAGAAATTGTAATATTTGACAAAGGGATATCAAAATTAAAGACAATTGATAAAATCGAATTAGGAAATTCATGGAATACAACAAAATTACATATCAATGGTGAAATCAAGCTTGGATCCAATTATATTGTTGATTTTCCTCCCCTTGGTTTTGAAATTAGGCCGGATAAACTGGATGATCAGAAAGAGCTGCTCCATCATTTGATAGGAAAAAAGGCACTAATTTACACAAAGGATAATTTTGATGTCTCGCTTTCAGGAGAGATAGAATCTATAGATAGTGATAATTTGATCTTAATCGATGCCGACGGAGCTCAAGAAATTAAATTAAAAAGACTGGAGTATATTGTCTACGATGAACCAATTGTAGAATTAGTTACTAAAGATCACATCTCAATTTTTACAAAGGCAGCTATTAGATGGAGTAATAGAAATGAATTCAACTATATTGTGGGCTAATTTTTTTTAATCTAAATTTTTTTGACATAAATTTAAGTATGATTCACAATTACTTTAGCAGCTCTTGATATAATTTCTAAACAAGAATTTGATTTGTTCCTGATATTATACATCCTAATAATATTCTCATCAGGAAAAATTTCCGGAAAACCAGAAAGCATCCCCTTAATTGGTATTTCATCGCTTGACTGGACAATAAATATGATTTCAGTAATTTCGGTTATATCGAGAAGCGAAATTGCTTGTTTAATCTGATGAGTAGCTGCAACTTGAAGAAGTACTTCCACATTCCATTTTTTTGCCATCATAGTATTATTGATCTCTGCCCTATTCGCCCTCAGAATTGCACTAACAACTTGTTCTTTACATAATATTTTACTACCATCAAATATTACCCTCCTACCAGGTTGCTTAATTAATTCATTTTTCAATTCAATGGCTCTCCCCTTTGAATATATATGGAATGCAAATAATTCATCGGTTCCTTTTATAGTATTCATAAATAATTCTCTCCTGAGTTTATAATAAATTAATGGAATCGAAGATAAAACAATAGTAAGCTATTTTTACTAGATTGATCTAGATTAACATTATGGGAACCAAGAATAATATCTTTAAAACATTAAAGGATTATGAAGAGATATTTGACAGACCGTTTCCACAGAAATATGATGTCCTTAAACTAGGAGAGGAACACCGAAGACTAGATGCTTTAATGAGACGTCATTGGGCTGAGTTACACCCATTAAGTAGAGATTTATTTACATCATTTGCAGGAGAGCTTCAATTATTAATTCATGAAATGGATGAACTTGAAAACAAGGTAAAACACCTTGAAGAGGAAACTTTACATGAGATTGATGATATAAAAAACAAATATTCTGATAAAATTAATAATATCGAAGAGGAACTTGAAACAGCGTCTACGCAGAGAAGTGATACGATTTCAAACGAAAGAATAAATGAGCTAATTAAATTAAATCAAAAATTACAGTCAGAAAAGGAAAAAATAAAATTAAAATTGAGTGAAAAACAAGAGCTAATCAATACTCAACGTGAGGAAATTAATCTATTAATTGATCATTCAGATATCGAAATTAGATCCAAAAAAGAATTGGAAGTCACAATTTCAGAATCATTTGAAAATGTGAACACTTTTACAAGCCAATTGGAAACACTAGAAGCAGAATTTAACCAAGCTGATGGTGTAATTCAAGAAAAAGAAGAAAAGATAGTCAAATTAAAACAACTATATAGAGATAAGATTGACGATTTGAGTAGCAATTACGCTCGAATAAAGAATAAATTAGTCGAGATTACTCCTGTAATTGAATCAATCGAAAATGAAAATAATTCACTTAAAGATCAAAATGATACTCTTAAAAAACAAATTGAGGAATTAAGTCACTTAAAGGAGGATTATTTAGGATCAAAATATGATAATACAGAATTAAGAAAATCAAACCAACATATTGTAAAATCACTTCAAAATGCAGAGGATCAAATTAGTAAATTATCTCTTCAAGGCAACCAACAAAAGTCACCAAAAACGATTGCCCCACAAACAATTGAAATTGAAGATTTTGCAAAACCAAAGCCTGAAACCGATTTCAAACCAAAAATTAACAAACAAAGACAAGCAATATTAGTAAAACAGCCATCTAAAGCTATTGCAGGTAAAAGTGCAATTTCATCCCCTCTTTTAAATCAAATTGAAAAAGAAGTGCCAGAAAAGGTTACTATCCGTCCTACAAATATAATTGATGATGATGCAAATAAAATCAAAGATATTGACTCTGTCAAAACTATTATGTTAAAAACCATTAAAAAGATAGAAAAAGAAAGGTCACCCGAGAACGAAATAAAATTAAATCTGAGCAATTATGATGTTTCAGGGAGTGATATAATGAGGAAAGTAAAAGAGCTAACAGAGCTTCCGGTAGCACCTTCGGATCGACCAAAAAGAGAAAATCAAGAAGGAAAAAAGCGAAGACCTCAACCTGCATGATTACTTAATAAGAGTGAATTATTGATAATTATGTACATGACGAACGATCAAGGAAAAGACCTAACATTCATATAATTAAATGCAAACTTAGTATTAGAGATGAGCATTCCTCTTCCGAGTCCCGGTGTTGATAAAGAAAAGTTTGTAAGTAAATGTGAACTTTATGATGGGGATTCTAGCACATCTGGTTTGTGTAAAGGATGGATTACAAAAACGAGTACCTGTGTGAGAAGGGATGATGATCTCGGTAAATCTTGCGATGGATTTGGTAGATTTTAAGAATTTGATCCAATAAGTAATTCAAACAAGAAGTAATTCAAACAAGAAATAATTGATATAAGTATGCTCAATTTCAGAATAGGTCAAAAAAACAAGGCTTTTAAGATTTCGACATTATCCTTAACCTTCGCAACGAGTCTATTAGTTTCACTTGGGTCAGGTATAGATCCATCAAGGTGTACCGGTGATGAAGTAAGGAAAAGGGGTACGTAAAAATTCTTTAATTCAGAAATTGTATCGTGGAGGAGAGGACTCCATTTACCTTTCCAAGCATCATCAACATATTTGCCCCGTAAGAATGCACCGAAAAAAGGTCTACCTTTTCTTACAGTAATCGCTAGTGTCTTATGAATATTTGTTCTCAGAATGTGACCAAGAAGGATATTTTCATGAGCACCAATCTCTGCCAACTTATTTCTGTTTGTTCCCTTAGTAAAATTAGTTAATAGGAAAATTGTCGCACCTGAATCTGCAAATTCTTTAATTTTTTTAACCGGAATGTCATCTGATGATTGACGAATCATTAGTAGAAATGTTTTTGTTTCATCTCGTATCTGGGTCTGATGCGCAAGAAATGCAGATGCTGCTTTCATCCTAATGGAAGAATCTTCTTCATTTAAGAGTATTTCTGACCCCTTTTGATCATTGCCATCAGAAGTCAATAATTGGGCAATACAAGCAAGAATAAAATATTCATTAAGTTGACCGCTGATCCTTACTTTTTCAAATAATAATGCAGGTACTTCCTCAAGTCCCAGCTTTTTCGCGGCCTCTCTATTCTTTTCTCCTTTAGATATATCAATAACCTTCAATGATACATGTTTTTTCCCGATTGTGGCAACTATGTCATTTAACATGGTCTCTAGCGGATCTTTCTGATTTCCCTTCCTTTCAATAAATACCTGAAATTGCATTCTTACAGCTCATTTCCTGTTATTGATTTGAGTTATAAGAGATTTGCCAAATAATATTTAAATATACCAATAAATTACTACCATCCGTTTGGCATTTTTTTCGTTTGTCTAAATGACGTAATTCTTCTCGTAGAATTGCTGAAATTGAAAATTAAAGTTTTAGATTTAATACATTATAATTCTTTAATAAGAAATAATGATAGCTACGTAATTTAATAAAATTATTTTTGAATTCCAGTTTTTTCTTTTTCTAATAGTTTAAATCAAAAGGCGAGTCATTTACAACGGCGCTTTGCCTTTCTTGGAAATTAAAGAAAGGATAAGCTAATCTTCTTTTTTCTTCTTTGTCTGACCCATCAAGCCACTCCAGGTGTCAGAAAATCGATTACTCATTGTCTTGGGTTTCCTACCAAATTTTGATACCACCTTATCTTTGCCAACACCAAGTAATAGCTTCGCCATATTTCCTTTCCATGAAATTTCACCATCTTTTATACCCGCGATAACCATTTTCAAATCGTTGTAAAGGGTTACTTATATCCACGTGGCATCTTGTTTAAATGAATAACAGACTGATTTAATTGAGGAAGCAATTCTAATTGATCTTTTGATACTGATATAGAAATTAGTTGTATATCCTCAATACTATTTGGGATGGATGATAAATCATTATAGTCAATTCT
>CAZRLL010000094.1:0-1708 GCA_964600735.1 uncultured archaeon | reverse complement strand
TCAATTCTACTAAGTTGTTTGGAACTGATTTCAAATTATTCCTGCAAATATGCAACTGTTCCAATTGTTTTAGATTTTCAATGGTTTCAGGAATTAATTCTAAATTATTATTTGTAACTGATAAGTATGATAACCTCTTAAGATTACCAATCGTTTCTGGTAACACGTTAATATTGTTCCAATCTATTTCAAGTCTTTGTAAATTCGACAACTTATCAATTTCATTTTGAACAAACTTTAAATTATTTTTATACAGTGAAAGATATTTTAAATTAACAAGATCGAGAACACAATCAGGTAGATTTTCAAACTGATTATTGTCTAATTTCAAATATTCTAATGACCTGAGATTTTGAAAACTATCGGGTAAATAAGATAATAAATTATAACTTAGTTTCAAATGTTTCAATTTTGTCAATTTTCCAAAGTTTACAGGAAGATTGGTAAATTTATTATTATCTAGCCTTAATTTCTCTAGATGAACCAAATTGCCAATGCTATCCGGTAAGGCACTTTCACCAGTAAAAGCCAAATCCAAGTCCTTAATTTGTGTTACATTCCCAATGGTTTTGGGAATACCATGCCCGAATAATTTTAATTTTCGTAAATTCTTAAAATGATGAAGTTTTTCTAAAATGTAATAAGTATGCCTAAAAAGAGTTATTTCAATCAGGTTGCCCTCGCCGAAAAATGCCTTGCCTATGTCATATGAGCTACTATAAATTATTTGACCTGTATAATTCGTGTAATTATCATTTCCACCATCAATATCCTCATCATCAACACCTAAAATTTCCTCTAAAATGGCCCTTTCATTCATGTACATCATCTGATAATCACTCAAGTATATTAATTAAATCTTACTCATATTTCATGCTTCCCAATTAACATATGTATCTACGACTATAATATAGAAACACAGAAACTTCAACTTAAGAAAATTGTATATGGATAATAATTAGGTTTCTGAATTCCCTGATTCTATTTATTATCATGATAGAATAGCATTGATCGATTGGTAAAAGTGGTCAATCAGATTTGATCTACAAATTTTTTTTTATTCGATATAGATAAAGTATTCATTACAAAATTGACTATATCTTCTACCTTCAAATTCAAGATATAGCAGAGTTTCCATCACTACCTTCAAGGTTGAGGGGAAAGGTTTGATTTAATTTAATGATCACCAGTGTTTCTATCGTCATATTTTGATAACTTTTTCATGTTCAATATTCTTTGGAATAAACTCTATATTGTTATGACGGAGGTCTATATGGCTTAGTTTTGGGAGTTTTAAAATTTCTTCTTGGATGTTCGAAATTTTATTATATCTTATATTATATCTTAAATGGAATATTACACTATGAATTAACTAGTAATGCCTATAGGTTGGTTTTATCAATCAACGGCATTGGAGTTGGCAAAAAAAATGGTAGAACTATTGGTATATAATGAATCTTAGGTTAGTTTCAATTACTCGGTATATAATTTTATTCAACAATAGCAATCTTTCAAACGCTACTATTGAATACTCCTATAAATTCGACAATATATGAAGATTCTAGTTTTATCATATATAACTTTAGTTCATATTTGGCATTTATATTGATATGGGAGGTTGGATGATTTACGTACTTCTGTGAGCAGGATTTATTGGTGCTTTGGGTAATGCAATTGATTTGAAATTTGATTGGAGATTCGTTGAGTG
>CAZRLL010000093.1:2205-13844 GCA_964600735.1 uncultured archaeon | reverse complement strand
ATTTATAAATTGTAAAATGCCGAGGATGAATAATTTATCAAAATCTATTATAATCTAACAAATTAGTAAGTTTAATTGTTTTATTTCATCCGTTAAATCTATGTCGATGTATTGGACAGGAAATAAAAACGGGCAGACTGGGATGTATTCTAACTATGTACTCATTCATAATTAATTGAACCCAGGACCAAAGCTCTCACCAATAAGTACCGGAGGCTTAGATGATTCCTCTTCACCATCTGCCCTATTCAAACAAATTCGATTAATATTTAAAAAATTTCGATTAAATATGAGAATAATCAAGTTTTATTTTGAGAGAGTTGCGTTGCAGTAAAAAATGGGCAGACTGGGATTTGAACCCAGGACGGAGGCTTACTCCCTAGATACCGAAGGCCTCAGTGATTCCAAGCTTCACCATCTGCCCATATTAATTAAGTGACTCAAGCAATTGAATCACAAATGTAGAATAGATCGCAATTATAAAAAATTATATGTATTAATGTCTCAAAATATCCAACAGATAAAAATTGATTTATTTTGCATGCAAATTTTATATAACTTAGCTTGTAATCACCATATAAATATATTTTAAATCGTTTTAATATTATTTTTCCTTGTCTTTTTCTGTTTCTGATGTAAACATGTAGAAAATATAGATAAGTATACTACCAAGAACGATTGCCCCAACAATTCGGATTAGGTCATTTTCGATGGTAAATATGTTATAACCCGTTTTTAAAATGTCAACCAATAGAATACCCAAAGCTAATCTCCTCAAGTATTCTTTTGACCTTCTGTCACTATATACGAACAAAGTGAGACCTTGGATCGCCCATACTACATTTGGAAGGAAATCAATTAATTGTTCATTAAATAGCCCATCAAATGGGAGTGTGATATATATCATCGGAGCTAAAATTGCGACGAATGTTAGCAAAGATCCCGTTGTTGATAAAGAAGCAGTGATTGGTTCACCATAGTATTTTGTATCATTAATATAAGATAATACCACCATAATAACCCCGATTAATGCAATTATTATAAAATACCTAACTAGATCATCTGCATCAGCCTCTTCAGTGCCAGCTTGTGAGAGAATAAATGAGAGTACGAATGCTGTAAAAATGGAGGCTGACCACGCAAGCCATTTATGATTGTAGGTTATTGCTACCACCCAGAATGACACGGCTAGAACCAAAAATTTCAAGGAATAAATACCATAGGGTTCTATCAGCCAAGCAGTTACCATCATTCCTCCAAGTAAGTACAAAATGTTATTATCAAATACTTCTTCCTCTCCAAAAGTAACCAATCGCTGTAGTAAGTAATGTCTCAAGAACAGAACAACCTGGGCAAGAATAGGAATATAAATTAACCAATCCACCATTAAACGGTACAATATAACAATATCACCTGATTTGATTTCTGCTACAGAGTTCGAAATAAAAATCGATGCTGCTAAAGAAGATATCAACGTTAACATCAAATAATTATTACTAGTTTCGGTTAATTTAGCATTAAATAAAACAGAGACTGCAATAGCAAAAATAGAACTGATTAAAATAATTTCAATATTCAATTCCTTATTTTTACCTGCATTTTCGTCGACTAATAAGACCCAACTGAATATCGAAGCCAGAGAAAAAATACTTGTGATAGAGGTATAAAGTTGATTCGTTGTACCTCTAAAATACCATATTATCATAATAATAATGGACCATAAGAGGTAAGCAATTGATACAAGTGATACTTCCAATTTATCCATCATAGCGAAGGAAAAGATAAGAGGTCTTCCAAGCAAAAAGAGAATACTTACACCTTGCACAATTGGAATTAATTCGCGTAGATAAGAACTAGCAACGGTAAACAATGGATATATCAAACTCAACATACCAAAACTAATTATTACCGGGTGAACATCAGCATTTAATGCTGATAATGAAGTAAATACAGTAATACCTGTAAAGGATGATAAAATAACATTCCAACTTTCTATTTCATGAGATTTAATCATTAAAACAACGATTAGTAAAACATCAACTGAATACATTAACGAGGGGATAATCAAATATCCTTCAATTTCACGTAAAACTAGCTTATTCAAATCCTGTTGAAGTAATAATGTTGTTATTAACAATATCTCCTTTCCTGCGATTCCTGCTTTCATAGTTAAAGAATCGGGAGATTTTAATAAAATTGGGATAAGAAGAGCTGAACCAATTCCTAACAGCTCTAAGGGCACATTGCTGCTTGAAATTACAGTAAGTGCAAAAGTTAACCCAACAATAGTAATTGGTAATTGATAATCTTTATTCGCCGTGGAATGAATCATCTGTTTACCGAAAATTAATAATGAGATAACTAGATATAATATTGCAGACAAATTAATTTTTGAAGTAATTTCATATTGAAAATTACCAGGTAATATTGCAAGTAGAAATACGTTTAATCCAGCAATGTGATGAATATTTGGATCATAATACCCTTTCAATAAAAGGGCAATCATTATAACCACAACAGTTGAAACTGATAATAAAATACTAGAAAGAATAAAATCATCAACCAATAATGTTATAGTTGTTAAACTGCCCGTTAACAATAAAATGGAGTAGGGAAAAGGTGAAAATGATTGATGCCCATTTTGGTCTTTAAGCCATAAATACAGGAGTTTTATCCCTAGGACGGAATAAATAATCGAGTAATAAGAAATATCTCTATCTTCCCATATATTGTCCAATGAAGGTATATGTTTAAATCTAGCTAAAGCTAAGACTGAAATTAATTGAGCAAATACTAGGTAATTCTTAATTGACGCTTTAATATCAATTAGCAACGGTAGGGTTGACAAAATCACAAACACTCCCAGGCCAGAATATCCAGGAATCACTAGATCATCGAGATATGATCCAATAGTGAATAATAATATCAAAATGGTGAAAATCACTACATAGTTGCTTAAAATCAAATCCTTTTCTACATGAATAAACCAATTAATAAGGATACATATCCCAAAAATATAGAAAATCACAGATATATAACTAAATGTAAGATCTGTATTACTGAATAAAGACTCTGTCTGATCATTGAGACGAGTAAATATAGCAATAACTAATCCTTGATACCATATGGCATATTGTAGCTTCTCTTTTTCATTTATCAATGAAAGAGGTACAAATGAACCAATAACAAGTATTGCTAAAATTAATGGACTGGGGATAGAAATATCAAGGTCACCCAAATTAGTTATAATATATGCAGAAATTAATGTACTGAGGATAAAGTGAGATACATATCCACTATCATTTCCATCTCTATTGAGATAATCAATTACAATAAGTTGGATCATGAAAAGAACTAAGCCTATTTCTAGAATATCGACGTCTCCAAAAATTTTCCAATTTCTTTGACCTGTTAATTGGGAATCAAAACTTAAAAGGAAAAGATTCAGGGCTTGTACACTTGAAACAATCTTCGTTTCATTGATGCTCGATCTGAAGTAGGGTATCATACCAAGTGCGAGTACAGAGAATAGAATAACATTATAATTTACAGACGTATACCACGAAATTTCGTTTGGTATACTGGAATTGTTAATTAAATTTATTAAAATTAGAAGACTTCCAGAGGCCCCAATTGTAATTAGTAACATTTCTTTATTCTCATGATATTTTCTCCAAATTACTAGATAACTGATAATGAATAACATGAAGCTAAGATCCAATAACCATTGGTATGGGTCTAACTCATCACTAGGTAACAACAGTAATGAAAACATTCCAATTGTTTGTGCAATAACCGAATACAAGTCTTGTTTTGAATTATTAAAGTACCTTAAAATAGAGATTGAAAGCACACCAAAACACAATATCGATAGCATGAGAAAAACATATTTTCCTTCTAGATCCTCCCAAAAACTCCCTACATTAGCCCAGAATACAAATAAAAATGTTAGAAACGATATTACCGCGGGAGTGATGAATGAGTAAACATCGTCAAATTTTCGATAAAGTTCAATAAAAATAGTATATATTACAAACGTTATGTAGACGAGTATTGCTTGTAATGCAACTATTTCCAGATCACCCAACGGAAGCAAGGAATCTTGAGAATCACCAAGATTTGTAAATGTCAGTGACATTATTGTGATTGTTACACCTACAAGAATGAATACGATTCTAGTTAATTGTGGGTGTGGATTTCTAAAAGCAGCAATGAAAAAGATGATTAGGAAAATTTCAAAGAGTAACCAGCTAACGTCTGTATAGGCAATAGAAGGAGCTAGGATTGATTGAAACAACAATGGACTTAAAATTACCCACCAATTTAAAGCAGATGAAGCAAAAACCACGATTGAAGCTGCAAGTATCAATTGAATAATAATAATGTCCCAGTAGTTTACTTTTATATCATCTAAATCATATATTAACCAAATTGTAAACAGAGCAATATGTGTCAAACCAAAAGACGAGAGATGGAAATTATCCTTATCAATATTTTTAGCAATACTGGGATAAATAATCGAGAGGACGATATATGTAATAATCCCAATTAGGCTATAATTTGCATTGTCAAGAACTGAACTAGCAAATACAATATTTAGAAGGACAAAATTATGAAGAATTAAAGTAACCCGGACTGATATATCAGGAATAATTTTAAGGATAAAATAAGTAAATATCGCAACAAACATGGATGAAACTGCAATGAAAACAATTAAGCCCCAATCTTCGCTAAAATTGCGTTCAGGAAAAACAAGTAAAATAAGAATTGATAGAGTTAGATTTATTACCATAATTAAGACATCTCTGACATTTTTTGTCATCGATTGATATATCTTCTTATCGAATTTTTTATGTGTTTCAATAATTTGAGTCATTTTTGATCCTCCTGATTTATCTGCTCTTTTTCCTGTTCATCTTCTGTGACTTCAATCGGGGATTTTTTTGAATATAATACCTTGTTTGTTAGTAATACAGACGCAGCAATGGTAAAAATCGCTATCGCTAGAAATAATAAGATCCCATATTCTAATGGAAAAAGTGGTTTACTTCCCCGGCTAACTGATGGTGGTTTAACAATTAAATTATATACCTTTTTAGCTCCACCTAATAAAACAAATCCAGTTAGAAATGCAAAATAACTGGTAAAAGTTGCCAATTCCTCATAAGAATGATTTTTCTTTGTTAAGCTTAATCTATATTGTAAAGGAATTGATACAAAGTATATTAATAGATGGATTATTAACAATCCTTGTCTATTTGGACTTGTAAAGAAGTATTCATTTCCGTAAGCGAATACAACTGCAGGAATTGCAAAAATTGTTGCCTGTGGGTAGAAAAGGTAATTGGTCTGCATCATCTGCTTAGCATTGTCGTACCAAGAATTAACAGCAGGAAATTCTTTTGTAGGCAATGATTTTAATGCCAATCTATCACCATACCACACACACAAAAATGCAAAAATTGGAAATAGCAATATGGCAAAATTTAGAGCAAAATGATTTATTAAACTATATTTGTCATATTCGGTTTCTTTGGCATACCATATCCATCTTTCATTATGGAAGATCCCGGCTACAAATGGAATCATAACTGCCACACCGATTGCTACATAACCGAACAGCTGCTGGTCATCATCTTTCCGTCTGAATACAATTTCTGTACATATTGCAAGCCAACAAATTGATGCAAGTAAAATGAATAGGGGACCAAATTCCTTAAATCCAAGCATAACGAAATTAATTAGTGAAATGCCAGCAACTCCATATGCCATATTCTCTGCTTTAAGATGAAAATTCAGTATATTGATATTTCTCTTGGTTCGACGTAACATTTCATAAAATACAGGTATAGATATCAAAAATATTGCAGTTATAATTTGTGATGTTCCAGAATGATTAAATGAGAGTAAAAAGAAAATCTCTGCCGTTGCAAGCATACCAAATACGCTATTTGGGACCGTTGTATCAAAATTATATTTCAAACCGATAATTGCAGTAATACTCAGTAAAGATGCAAAAATAATCAAAGGTTCATAGATTTTATTATCATACAGAACTAATCCTGTAAATATCAGGAATACAAGGCTCGATAGCATCAACCAGTTTAATCTTTGATAGAACGGTCGAATGGCCATTTCCTCATTCCGAAAATTGAATGATATTGGTAGTTCAAATGAAATGTCTATATCTTTTTCAAATAACACGAAAATCCAGTAAAGAATGAAAAATCCACCAAATATAACAACTATCTCAAATAATTTGAAATCACTAATTGTCTCTTCCTTGCTGATTCCGTCTAAAATGATATTGATTGCAATTGAGTTGGGATAAATTAGAAATACTGTGCCTAAGAAGTTGGAAAATGACTTTGAAGCTGGCATTTTTTTGCTTACAATTAGATAGACATTTACTATTGTAATAAATAAGAGTAAAAATCCAGGAATTGCAATGTAGTCGGAATTTGCGAACCACAAAACTGGTGTAAACACCCCATAAATCGCAAGAGGCATCCAAAAACCACGTTTTCTGGTCAATATTGTACAAACCACGAGTAATACAAAATAATATGAAAATCCAATAAATCCATTTAAATCGATTACTGTATCTTCGTATATTCTTTCTTCTGTAAACGCCGCAAATCCAATGAAAAGGCTTAAACTGACACTTGCAACTCCTAATATTTGACTTCTATTAATGTAGGATAATACAAAGGCACTTGCAGTGATACAAATTCCTGGAATAATAAATTCGTAGCCTATCAATCTGAATTCTTCATCAAAGAAAAAGGCTTGGCCATACAACGCCAAGGCAAATGAAGCATATCCTATTGCACTGATAAAATTGAATAATGGATTTAGTCTCGGTCTTTTAGCAATAATTAAACCTATTCTAAGTATTACTCCAGAGGCTACAAGTATTCCTCCAATTGAGTAAGCAAGTAAAATATAATCTGGTGCTCTGTCTGTTTCTGTAGGTTCTGGTGAAAAATAAATTATGAGAAACATAAATCCAACAATGATGAAAAAAGCCCCGACATAAGCGAATAGATTGCTTATCAATTTTTCTTCTATAAATGTTCTTAATCTAAAAGGAGCTACCTTGTGTTCGGTCTCTGGGATTTCCTGAACTTTGAGGGGAGTTGGTGTAACTTCAATTTTTTTAGGAGCTAACTCACTAACCTTTGTTTCTGTTATTGGTGTGATTTGTGGAGTAGGTTCTTGGATAATTACACCCAATGCTTCTCTTTGCTTCTGAATAGCTGCATCATATTTAGACGCTAGCTCATCAAGAATAAGTTGCATGGGATGGAATGAATCGTATGGGAAATCGTCAAATTCCTTTTGAAGGCTTGGAAATAATAGTCGTGCCTCATCAATCGAACTTTGCAGATATTCAAAGTATCTCTCAACGTTTAATTTGTTGTATTCATTTTTAAATTCATTTAATTCGGCAGTTATAACGCTAATCTCTCTTTTTGTATTTTCAATTTCGTTTCTCAACTTCATTAAATCATTCAACTGCTCTTCAGAATTATCGAGAACTTCAATAGTACGTTCTTGCTTCAAGGTATTTACATGATTTTCCAAGAATTCTTGTTTTTCACGCAGTAGTTGAATCGTTTTTAAAAATTCATTTAAGGGATCAACGACACCGGTATGAAATGCAGTTTTAGGATCCCATTTTGGAATAACAATATCTCGGGGAACATGTTCAATGGGTGTGAACGGCATGATTCTCTGTTCAGAGCTTATCACCTCTTGTTGATATATTGGCTTCACATATTGTGTTTGTTCAAATTGCGGTTTTGGATATTGCTCTAACTGCTCTTTTCCTTTCCTAATTCGTTCTTGATCACCAATTGGTTTATCTCTCCCCAAATAAAAGCTAATTCCAACAATTAACAGTAAAATTCCAAATAAAAATGCATCGAATGAAAAAAGGTCTGCCATAAAATCAAGAATACCAAAAATAAATAATATACCAAATGCAATAAGCCACTTATACAATTTATTTGCGATACTGACTTCTGTTTTCTCTTGAATTCGTTGTTGTCGTGGTGCCTCACGTTTTGCTTCTAGTTGTTGTCGTGGTGTACTTCTTTCTCCTTCAAGTTGTTGTTGTTTTTCTTCGACTATGGATCCTCCACAATAGACGCAAAATTTTTTTTCATCGTCTAAATTAATTAAATTTCCACATTTATGCTTATAACTCATTTCTTACTTTCCTCCATGATGGGGTCAGCATCAATACTCATTATTTCACTTTTACAAATCGGGCATTCATTCTTTATCAGAAGCCATGCTTGGAGATGATCTTTATGTGCAATTGAATTGCAATTAGGACATTCTCCTAGCTGATCATCATGTTCAAAATATCCTTTGCATACAATACAAGTTTTAATCTCTGAATTGCATTCAGGACACAAATTCAGCTTATCCATTATTCGAGTACCGCAATTAAGGCACGACATAAAAACTGCAAATACACGTAATTTGTCTCCTTTAGTGAACAACCCTGATGAAATCATTCCTTTCGGGTAGTAGCCACTACCAACTAGGTAACTCAATTTCTTGAGAACTACCCTTTCTTCAAGGTTAAACATTGTTTTAATTTCCGAAATATTTAATGGATCGCTATGTTTTTCCAAGAACTCTGTCAGTTTGATCAAATCAGCTTCAAATTTCTGGTTAAATGCTGGAGGTGGTTGCTGTATTGTATGGTTTAGGTATTTTACTTCAGTTTTTGTTAGATTCAAGTGGATAATGCCAGATCCCACTGCATCTAATAATATCTGTTCTATATCGAGTTTTGGTGTATCCCATAACGAAATATATTCCGATAATTTTATTTTCTTTTTTTGATTTAAAATTGTGTAACCCAATATTTCACGATTTATTATGGGTAAATTATAAACCTGAATAAGGGGTGGGAGTAAAGGTATATTCTTTCTATTTTGAATCAATATTTCCCCACCTCTTGATATCTCACCAAGTATCTGATCTTGGATGCGTAATGAATAGAATGCCTGTTTTACTTCATTTTCCGATTTTTGTAAAATTTTAGCACAGTCTTTCAAGGTAGTTTTACTTTTAGCTATTAATGAACCAAGCAGTATTTTTTCATCCCGTTTTAAGGTAAACTCTTGATCATCTGGTTGAAGAACATATTGACAATTAAGCGTGTTGTCTGCATCTAAATGTCCCCTTATCGTCCCATCCATAGCCAGATTAGCGATTATTTGAAGAATTTCCTTTTCTTCCCATTTCAATCCATCTTTAGACATCCTCGAGGTCAAACTGGATAGGCTAATCGATCTTTTTCCTGATAAGAGACCAATTAGGCCATTATAGTTAAATTCTTCAAATCCCAGAACAGGAAGGATTTCTCCAACCTTAAAATCATCAGTTTTATGTCGATAGTAAATTCTATTTTCATCAATTGTCAAATCAATAAATTCAGATAATGCTAGTATTGATAATATCTTCCACAGTCCTTCCCTCTTAGTCCATTTTTCTCCAAGAATCGGTGGAAAACTTATCTCCCTAAATAAAGAATCAACCATGGCTTCACCTCTCAGTATCAATATTCCAGCAACAGTCTTTATTACTTGAAGTAATGGTTGATTTGAGGAGATCCCAGATATAATTTCCGTGCTAGAATAATTTATTCCAACTCTATCTTCCCATTCTTTAGGAGGAATAGAATTGTATACTACTTGGTGAAATAGATTTAATGTGGGAATGTGCAATGTTTGAACAAACAAATTTTCTGTATTCTTTCCTCTGATTCCAAGAGCTGCATCCACCCTTTCTTGATAAATATTTGAGAACAAAATTTTCTCAACCAGCTCTATATCTAGATCTAGATCTTTTGAAATATCTGAAGTTGACACAATCTTGTTTAGTTTAATGTAACCTATTACGAATACTTCTGTATCTTCCCATATCGTTTTTGAAATATCGGGGGGCATTACTTTAGATACGGTTATTGTCTCACCAGAGCTATTTACTTCAATTATTCCATTTGTTTTAAGTTTAGAAATTAATGTCATTATTTCACCCTTTTTCATGTTAAATCTAGATTCAAGTTCATTTACCGTGAATTTTCCCCTTCCCTTCATGTAACCAAGAATATTTACAAGATAATCCTTGGAAAAACCCTCTACCCCAATTTCTCTAAAATTTGATATATCCTCGTTCCCTCTATTTTGAAAATTTACCTCGATAACATGACCTTTGAATTTTAAATTCCAAGAAAATCGATATTCTTTGCTTTCAATGCCCAATTCCACTCTCGAACGCTCTTCTAATGATGTATTGAATTCCAATTTATAATCGGGGCGACCAAGGTCGACAAATTCGATTACATCATTTGTTAGTTCATAAGAAATTTTATTTTTATTTATTTTATAGATTTTAAAATGATGTGAGTTATTTACTAATGAAGAAATATCAATATCCCAAATTAATGTATTTTTCTCTCGTTTCACAATAAAATTAACGTTATCAAATCGTTCAAGTGGTTTAGGAAACGATGTACGGAGACGTTTCTCATGTGCCTGGATTTTTGTTTTAAAAGGGAGTTTGGAATATTTAGGCAATGGTTCACCACATTTTATATTGTACCCTCAATTTTACTGGTAATGTCCCCTATAAAAATGTTTATTGTCCCCGCGTTTAAATTATCCAAATTTAAATCTGAATTCGCAATATAAAGTATATTAGGTGTATTAAAAATTCAATTTTTTACTGCATTATCAGTATTAATAGTTATTTGGATTTCAAAATTGAAATAATTACGATTCAATGTTGCTCCTCCTAATTGTATGAAAACTCCCTTGTACATATTTTTCACCCTCCTTTCCCCCACGAAATTTATTCGTATCTAACCCCGCATCCACTGCTGTGCAATAAGTTACCCACTCGATATAGATAAGAGAATAAATATATGCTAGTACTTCCTGCCAAACTTCGTCTCCATGAAATTTTGGTAAATGAAGAATATTTGGTTCAGATATTTCAGAATTAAGCTTGTCTGACGTAATGACGAAAATTTGAGGTTTTATCAAGTGTTGCAATGCTCCAAAAATTAGCTCTTCTATTCTATTTCGGTGATTATGGGAAGGAGCAAAAAATATCACAGTACTTGCTTCATCAGTTACAAAATAATGAGTATGTGCGTATTCTTCTATGTCTTGGGATAATCCGGGAAATGTAAATTCAAACCATTTATACTGACCAAATTTTGCAAGACTATAGAATAATCCCGATCCAACAAAGATCGTTTTATCCGGGTTTATAATAGGATTATCAACTACCCAATTATAACATTCTTGTAACCAACTTTCAAAATGTACCAAATCATTCTCTAAGGAATTCTTAAGTTTATGGGGTTTCTCTATTAGTTCAAAGACAATTGCTGTTATACAAAGAATGTTCGCAAAGAAGGTTTTAGTCTGAGCAATATCATGATGATAACCCGTATATTGTTTGGCAAATTTGTCGTTATACTCAGTTTCCCGTAATTTTTCAGGTGGTGATGCACCTATAAGAATGGGGTGATCTGCTTCCTTAAATAATGGGGAGTCTGGATTATCAGTAAGACCGATCAAATCAGAATCAGGATAATTATTTTTAAA
>CAZRLL010000093.1:0-2195 GCA_964600735.1 uncultured archaeon | reverse complement strand
CCACTTCTATAACCCGGGGTGTCTTACCTGATACACTGATGGCAACCAAACAGGGGTTAACATTCATTATAGCTTGAAAATGGCTCAAATCCATCGGAGTAAATGCTTTTGCAGGGACTCCTAATTGGTTTAGAAGAGCAGCACCAAATAAGGATGCACAATGTGAGTCTCCACTTCCAGTAAACCAAACCTCATCATATTTTTCGTGATCAAGCTTTTCTAGAAATTTTGTATTTTCATAATATTTGAAGAAACTGCGTAAAATATCACTCTGAAAAAAGATCTCTTCTTTCATGAAATCGTCTTTATCCATAAGCAAGCAGATTTATTTATGATTAAAAATCTAGATTTGCTTCTCATTCAGTATTGATTACTTGTTTCATAATTTTAATTGAACTATAAATTCTGTTTGCCAATAATTAATCTCTATCTGAGAGAGATGGAGCATATATAGGATGAAATTCGGGTTTATTATCAAGAATTTCCTCAATTCTTTCTATTGTGTCGTTGTCTAAGGCAATTCCAGAAGCTTGTAAATTTTCCGTTACTTGTTCAACTTTTGTTGCACCTGTAATTACTGATGTAATCTCTTCTCTTCTCAATAGCCATGCCAGAGCTAATTGACTTATCTTTAAATCATTTTCATTAGCTATTTCGCTGATTTTTCTAATTTTTCCCAGGTATTCATCGGTTAGATACCTTTGTAACCATTGTGTAGTTCCACCCCTAGAATCTTCAGGGATGCCGTCGTTATATTTACCAGTTAACAACCCACCTCCTAGTGGGCTCCAAGGAACGATCCCAATTCCATGATATCTTGTTGTTTCCATTGTCTCTAATTCGATATGTCGATCCAACATGTTGTATCTAGGTTGTTCAACTGCAGGTAATCGAGCTCCGATATCCCTACAAATACCAATTGCTCTTTCTAAATTAGCGGCAGACCAAACACTTGTCCCCCAGTATCTGATTTTTCCATCACTAATTAAATCGTCCATCGAACTGATAGTTTCTTCAAGAGGTGTTTTCCAATCGAATCTGTGACAAAAATATATATCCAAATAATCTAGCCCGAATCTATCCAAAGAAGCATCTATACTATCCATTATATGCTTTCTCGACAATCCAGAATCATTTGGATTTTCAGTCATTGGCCAAAATACCTTGGAAGATATAACCAAATCCTTTCTTGCATAGGTATCACCTGAAATTGCCTTTCCAACCACTTTTTCTGCTTCTCCACGTGCATATATATCCGCAACATCAATAAAATTGACCCCATTTTCTAAAGCTTCCTTTATACAGGAAATAGCCATATCGTCTTCTACCGATCCACCATAAGTTAACCAAGCACCAAGGGAGATTTCTGATAGTCTCATACCATACTTTCCCATTCTTCGATATTTCATTGATTTTCATATTTTTCTTGTTTTAATAAAATTTACTTTAACGGCTAATGGATATTAAAAATATCCGAGATCCTGAGCGGTAGGATGATCCACCAGAAAAATTTTATTTTTTATTCTGAATTGTAATTTTATTGAACTGATGTTAAAATGATGATTATGATTTTCGAAGCAAATGAACAAAACTACTCGATAGTTGGTAATTATAGACATACAGGATAATACACTCTCTAGACTTGTACTTGGCGAATCCATTTCCATTCTTATCCAAATTATCATATGAGTACTCTATGTTTTGATTTTGAAAAATTTCAATTAATTTCCATAATTTTGGACCCCAGTAATATTTTGATCTACCGATTTTACGAACAATACAAGATATTTGCCATGGTAATTTTATTGCTGGATGGACTTTTAAAAAAGTTGCAAGTTCAGCTGATTTTGCAGTAATTACAATATTTCGTCCGTTAGTTCCAAGGGCATGGATGATTGTCTCACTAAAACAATTATTGACACTAATTATCTCAAAATGGTACAGACTAGAATTTATACTCATATCAGGATAAAAATATAGATTTTTGTTATCATAGAATAACTTCACACCCTCTTTTGTATGGAAAAAATCAAGCGATCTTTCTTCTTTATCCAAATAAATTTTCTCGAGTTTACTACGAGGGATAATTATTTTCTTGATTATGGGAACAATATTATCAAAATTATTATTTGATCTCATAAATGGTATAAATTTACCCCCCTTAGATATTTATGATGCAGAAGCATCATAATTAT